>CATZKS010000078.1 GCA_958421035.1 uncultured Collinsella sp.
CAATTGTAAACAACTTGTTGCGCCGCCCTCCCGGGGCGGCATTTTTTATGCCTCGCCCTTAAAGTAGTACCTTGCACTTTATGCTATCAAAGTGCTTGCTGCAAAAACGATACTGGAGGGCATCTATGGCACCAGCTTTGTCCGATCTTCAACCGCAATCAGCGCCCAAGGCCACCGCAGCGGCGCAGACCGCTATCGGTGACGGTCTTGTTGCAGAAGCTCAGGCTTTTGCAGACGAGCTCGCTGCGTGGCGACACGATTTACATCAGATGCCCGAGCTGGGTAATAGCCTCCCACAGACCTCTGCGTATATCCAAGCGCGCCTGACCGAGATGGACATCCCGTTTGCCACGCTCGTCGATGGTTCCTGCGTTGTGGGCCTTGTCGGCGCCGGTGCCGCCGCGGCCCAGGGTAATGGCGTCTGCACGAATGAGCAGGCCGGTACGGTCATCATGCTCCGTGGCGACATGGACGCCCTGCCCGTTGCCGAGGAATCCGGCGAGCCCTTTGCATCCACCAACGGCTGCATGCACGCTTGCGGTCACGATATGCACGCGACGGCGCTGCTTGGTGCGGCTCGTATGCTCAAAGCGCGCGAGGCAGAGCTTGTTGATGCCAACGCCACGGTTAAGTTGCTGTTCCAGCCGGGCGAGGAAACCTTTGAGGGTGCCCGCGCCGCCATCGCCGACGGTCTGCTGCAGAACCCGCGTCCTCAGGTCGCCTTTGCCATGCATGTCAATAGCCAGTCGCCGCTTGGTTTGGTGCTCTACGGCAGCCCGGCGCTCTCGGGCGTGTACGGTTTTCGCATCACGCTTCAAGGCAAGGGCGGCCATGGCTCGAGCCCCGAGATTTGCATCGACCCCATCACGGCCGGCGTGCATGTGCATCTGGCACTTCAGGAGCTCATCTCCCGCGAGGTGCCGGCGGCCAAGGAAGTCGCACTTACCGTTGGTAAGTTTGCCGGCGGCTTGGCGGCCAACGTCATCCCCGACACCTGCGTGCTTGAGGGAACGCTGCGCGGCTTTGATGTTGAGCTCATGGAGCACCTAAAGACCCGCATCGCGGAGGTCGTTAACGGCGTTGCCGCAACATATCGTACGCCGGCGACCATCGAGACGCTTTCGGATGTTCCGCCGCTTGTACTCGACAGCGATATGACTCAGGCGTCGCTTGGCTACGTGGGCGCAGTGCTGCCCAAGGTGGCTTTCTTGCCGCTTTTCCATGCCATGGCGAGTGAGGACTTTGCGCTTATCTCGAGCGAGATTCCGAGTGCGTACTTTACCGTGGGCGCGGCCGTAACCGACACGGACGAACACTTTGCCCAGCACCATCCCAAGGCACGTTTTAACGATGCCGAGCTTCCTCTCGGCGCCGCGGCCTATACCGCCGTCGCTTTGGGCTATATCGCCGACCACCGGTAGCACCCAACCTTGCCTTTCAAGCCTGCGGGCATGGCCGTAAGGCCTATGCCCTTGTCTTTCAAGGCAATCTTGGGCACTACCGGCGCCCGGCGCCGGCTATTCGTTTGTTAAATAAGGAGCAGTATGTCCCAGCAGCGTAAGTTCTTCCCCGGCTGGCTCGTTGTGACCTCCGGCTTCGTGATCATGGCCACGTGCTACACGATTTTCGTCAACTGCATGAGCCTGTTCCAGCCGCTGATCGTCAGCGACCTGGGCATTTCCCTTGCGCAGTACAACATCTCCAATGCCATCTCCACCGTGGTGAGTGTCGTGGGTTCGCTCGTTATCGGCCATGTTGCCGATAAGGTGAGTGGCCGCGTATTGGGCTCGCTTACCGTTATCGCCACCTCGACGGTGCTCGCGGGCATGAGCTTTGTGGGTGAGCTTTGGCAGGTCTATGTGCTCTTTGCCGTCTCGGGCTCCTTTGCGAGCACCTGGATCGTGTGCCTGGCGTGCTCCGTGGTCATGCTCGTGTTCCTGCTGGCATCCGAGCCCATCGCCGCCAAGCTGCGCGCGAGCGTGGCGGGGGAGTAGGTAGGCCAAAGCGCATCGCCGCTTGTCCGCTTCGTCCGCGGCGGCGCGTCTGGCCGAACGAGTCCCCATACCCTCGTTCGGTCAGGCGCGCCGCCGCGTTGCTGCTTTGTGCCGTATAATGTCCACTACCTATGACGCGATACAAAAGAAAGGTGTTTGCCCATGCAGGCACAGAAGGCGGAGGGAACCCGCGACCTTATCGGCGCCGAGATGCGCGCCTGGCAAAAGATGCAGCAGATTGCGGCCGGCGTGTTCGAGCCGTTTGGTTTTAAACCCATCGAGACGCCCGCGATCGAGCAGGTTGACGTGTTTGTCCACGGTATCGGCCAGTCGACCGACGTCGTGCGCAAGGAAATGTTCCGCGTGTTCAGCGGTGCCAACCTGGAGCGCGTCTTTACCGAGGGCACCGACACCAAACTCAAGCCCAAGCAGCGCCTGGCACTTCGCCCCGAGGGCACGGCCGGCGTGGTGCGCGCCGTCGTCGAGAACAATCTGGTGCCCCAGGGCTCCACGCCGTTTAAGGCTTACTACGCCGAGGCCATGTTCCGCGGCGAGCGTCCCCAGAAGGGCCGCCTGCGCCAGTTCCACCAGGTGGGCATCGAGTGGCTCGGCGCTCCCGATCCGGCGGCAGACGCCGAGTGCATCATCATGCTCATGGAGTTCTACAAGCGCCTGGGCTTCGATCTTTCCAAGCTTCGTCTGCTCATCAACTCGATGGGTGACGCCCAGTGCCGTCCGGCTTACCGCGAGCAGGTCAAGCAGTTCATCCTCGATCACGCAGACGAGATGTGTGACGAGTGCCGCGAGCGCGCCGAGCTCAACCCGCTGCGTGCCTTCGACTGCAAGAACGACCACTGCCGCGAGATCATGGCCGAGGCTCCGCTGATGGGTGACAACCTGTGCGATGAGTGCCGCGAGCACTACGAGCAGGTCAAGCGCTATCTGGATGCCGCCGGTATCGAGTATGTCGAGGATCCCACCTTGGTGCGCGGCCTGGACTACTACACCCGTACTGTCTTTGAGGTCGAGGCCCCTGGCGCCGGCGTCGGCTCCATCGGCGGCGGCGGCCGCTACGATGGCCTGGTCGAGCTCGAGGGTGGCAAGCCCACGGCGGGCGTCGGCTTTGCTGTCGGTTTTGAGCGCGCCCTGCTGGCCCTGCAGGCCTTTGGCAGCGATTTGGGTGCCGATGAGGCCCCGTGCGTCTATGTCGCCAACGCCGGCAAGGAGCTGCGTCAGAACGTCTTTGCCATTACGCAGGAGCTTCGCGCCGCAGGTATCGTGACCGAGGCCGACTATCAGGGTCGTTCGCTCAAGGCCCAGTTTAAGCAAGCCGATAAGGTAGGCGCCAAGCTCATCTTGGTCCTGGGTGGCGACGAGCTTGCCGCCGGCAAGGTCAAAGTGCGCGACATGCAGAGCCATGACGAGGTGCTCGCCGATCTGGACAACGTCGTCGAGGCGGTTCGCGAGCGCCTGTAGCGCATCTTTTTGAGCTTCGGGCCTGCTAACGTGCCCTGCTCATGGAGAGCGATTGTTACGGGGGTGTTTCGCTTTTATGCGGAATGCCCCCGTTTACGTATGCCGCCCACCGAGAAATACGACCATTTAGGGCAAAAACCTTTGCAATGCAGAAAATACTTTTGTGTGGTAAAGCGCAATCAGTGTCGAAAGTATTTCTCAAGCGCCTATAATGAATACCGCATGTTACGTGCATAGAAGGAGGAATGGGAGGAAACGTGGCTGAGAACCTAAGCAACCAGTCTGTACCCGAAGCCGCGGCGCGCGTCGCTGCCGTGGTCAACCGCCTCGTTAACCGAATCGGCTCGAATGCCGAGTCCAGGGAGCGTCTCGCCGAGATCGAGATCCCCGAGGAGCTGCGCGACAATCTGGCGCTGTTCTTGCGCCTGGAGCGCCGTGTGCTTAGCGAGTATGATCCCGAGATCGCGGACCTGTTCGACAAGATTTTGACAGCCGAGATTGTGGTCAATGCCGGCAACCCCGGTACCTGCGCTGCCGACGAAGCCGTCGACGAGCAGGGCGTGCCCACCGCCGACGAGCCCACTGCCGTGGCATTTCGTGAGGTCGTCGATTTGATCGACAGCCTGCCGCTCGATAAGCAGCAGGTCATTGTCCGCGCCTTTACGAGCTTTTTCCATCTGGCAAACCTGTCGGAGGAGAACTACCGTGTGGCGCAGCTGCGCGAGCGCGAGGCCGGTGCGTCGACCGATACCGAGGTCGATCCTGCCAACGAGCTTACCGTTGCCTATCACCAGCTGGTGAATGAGCTGGGTGTCGAGGGTGCCAACGAGCTGCTCGACAAGCTCGAGTTCCACCCTGTCTTTACCGCACATCCCACCGAGGCCCGTCGTAAGGCCGTCGAGGGCAAGATCCGCCGTATCTCCAACCTGCTGGAGGAGCGTCCGCGTCTGGGCGGCTCCGACCTGGTGGAGAACGAGCGCCATATGCTGCAGGAGATCGACGCCCTGGTGCGTACGAGCCCCATCGCGCTCAAGAAGCCCACGCCGGTCGAGGAAGCCGATACCATCATCGACATCTTCGATAACACGCTGTTCGACGTTATCCCCGTTATCTATCGTCGTTTTGACGATTGGGTGCTGGGCGACAAGGCCGGTACTGTGCCGCCGCTGTGCCCGGCGTTCTTCCATCCCGGCAGCTGGATCGGTTCCGACCGCGACGGTAACCCGAACGTCACCGCCAAGGTGAGCCGTGAGGTCGCCGCCAAGTACTTTACGCACATGGTGCTCAAGCTCGAGGACAAGTGCCGCCACATCGGCCGCAACCTCACGCTCGAGGCTACCTACAGCAAGCCGTCGGCCGAGCTCATTAACCTGTGGAACCATCAGGTCGAGATGAGCCCTCGGTACACGGCCCGCGCCGAGCTGATCTCCGAGCACGAGCCGCATCGCGCCGTCATGCTCGTCATGGCCGACCGTCTGAACGCCACCGTGCGCCGTATCACCGACACCATGTACCACAGCGCCGACGAGTTCCTGGATGACCTGCGCGTCGTCCAGCGTTCGCTGGCCGCCTGCGGTGCCGTCCGTGCCGCCTACGGCCCGGTCCAGACCATCATCTGGCAAGTCGAGTCCTTCGGCTTCCATATGGTCGAGATGGAGTTCCGTCAGCACTCCGTGGTGCATGCCCGCGCCCTCAAGGATATCCACGAGAACGGTATCCATGGCGACCTGCAGCCCATGACGCGCGAAGTCATCGATACCTTCCGTGCCATCGGCTCCATCCAAAAGCGCTACGGCAAGAAGATGGCGCACCGCTACATCATCTCGTTTACCAAGAGCGCCCAGCATGTGGCTGACGTCTTCGAGCTGGCCCACCTGTCCTTCGCACACGAGGAAGATGTCCCCGAGCTCGACGTGATCCCGCTATTCGAGCAGCTCGAGGACCTCGAGGGCTGCGTCGACGTGCTCGACCAGATGCTTACGCTGCCCGTGGTGCAGAAGCGTCTTGCCCAGACCAACCGCCGCATGGAGGTTATGCTGGGCTATTCCGACTCCTCCAAGGACGCCGGTCCTACCACGGCCATGCTCGCGCTGCATTCCGCGCAGGAGCGCATTGCCAAGTGGGCCGAGAAGAACGATATCGACCTGGTGCTCATGCACGGTCGCGGCGGTGCCGTTGGCCGTGGCGGCGGCCCGGCCAACAAGGCCGTGCTGGCGCAGCCCAAGGGTTCGGTCAACTGCTTCTTTAAGCTCACCGAGCAGGGCGAGGTCATCTTTGCCCGTTACGGCAACCGCACGCTGGCTCAGCGCCATGTTGAGTCCGTTGCCGCCGCAACGCTTTTGCAGTCGGCCCCGAGTGTCGAGAAGACCAACACAGAGACCACGCAGAAGTTCTGGGATATGGCCGAGAAGCTTAACGCTGCAAGCCACGAGCGCTATCTGGACCTGCTGAACACCGAGGACTTTACACCGTGGTTCTCGACCGTGACGCCGCTGACCGAAGTCGGTCTGCTGCCGATCGGCTCGCGTCCCGCTAAGCGCGGCCTGGGCGCCAAGTCGCTCGACGACCTGCGTACCATTCCGTGGATCTTCAGCTGGAGCCAGGCACGCATTAACCTGGCCGCTTGGTATGGCCTGGGCACCGCCTGCGAGCAGCTGGGCGATCTTGACCAGCTCAAGGCTGCCTACCAGGAGTGGCCGTTCTTCCGCACCTTTATCGACAACATCGAGATGTCGATCGCCAAGACCGACCAGCGCATCGCCAAGATGTATTTGCACCTGGGCGACCGCGATGATTTGTCCGAGAAGGTCTTCACCGAGATGCAGCTCACGCGTAAGTGGGTCCTTGCCATCGTCGGTGATGAGTGGCCGCTGCAGCGTCGCCGCGTGCTCGGTTGCGCCGTTCGCGTGCGTAACCCCTACGTCGACGCTCTGTCCATCGCCCAGGTCCGCGCCCTTCGCGAGGTGCGCATGAATCAGGACGAGATGGCCGAGGAGAAGAAGGCCGAGTACATGAGCCTGATTCTTTCGACTGTGACCGGCGTCTCGGCAGGATTGCAGAACACGGGGTAATCGATAGCCCTGTGGCTCTCACCGGGACCCGATGGGTTTCCCTCTGAATGCGTCCTCGCACTTGAAGCCCCCTTATCCTGCTCCTTCGGAGCTGCGGATAAGGGGGCTTCGTGCTGCGGAGTGCATTCAGAGGGAAACCCATCGGATCCCTTCGTCCTCGGTCTTCTGGGGTTAAAGCTAAAGGGAATAAGGCGCGCTTCGCGCATAGCGTGGAGTGCGGCGAGGGCTTCTTGCGTCCTGCGGAGTGTGCCTAAAAGTAAACTAATGGCGGGCCCTGCGATGTCCGGTCTTCGGCGGATCAGCCGCTGGGTGAGGGTGGTGCTTGGGGCGACGTGCAAAAAACGGAGTTTTCAGCAGCCAAAGATTGATGCATAAGGCCATAGCCGGCTTTCGCTGCTTTTGTTGATGCTTTTGCACGACGATTGGGCTTTGGCGACGATCATATATGGCTGGTTTCTCGCCGCATGCTATCCAGATGGGTCGAGTCATGAGGACTATCTACCTTTTGAAAGATTTTTGGCACCAAAATCTTATCCCGCGATGCTGAATACTCGCAAAAATGCACGCTCCGGAGGGTACTACCCAGTTATGGCCAGAAATCCATGCGCCATCTTATGCAATTAATTAACGGATTTATGCAAAATGGCTTACGTGCGTACGTCTCGGACTAGATGTTTGCCTCGGCGCTGCGTAAATCATCCTGTCTATAGTGTCTGTGACAGGCGGCTGCGGTCCCGTTTGGGGTCGCGGCCGTTTTGTTGTGGGTCAAATATGAACGTTGTGTTAATGAGTCGGTGGACGGTGGTGTTTTTCGGTGAGCGGCGTATCCTTCCAACGGTTTATCTAGTGTGTCAGTTGAAAGGAAGAGGGCGCTCGTCATTGTTTGAATGTGAACTGCCGTTTGACCACAAGACGTTGCATCTGGAGCTCGAGGATAAGAACTTCGCGGGTGTGATGGAAGGTCATCAAAACGAGTTTAAGACTACAAAATCGCAGGAAGAGCTGGTAGAGGAGTCGCTTGCCAATCCTTATGGCTCGCCTTCGCTCGAGGAGCTTTGTGCTGGCAAGAAGGATATCGTCATTATTAGCTCCGATTATACGCGTCCCGTTCCCTCGCGTGTGACGATGCCTATTCTGCTGCATCACATCCATTCTGCTGCGCCCGAGGCTCGCGTGCGTATTCTGGTTGCTACGGGTATGCATCGTCCGTCGACGCACGAGGAGCTCGTCAACAAGTACGGCGAGGAGATCGTTGCCAACGAGGAAATCGTTATGCACGTCGCGACCGATGACAGCATGATGAAAAAGATCGGCACCCTGCCTTCTGGCGGCGAGTGCATCATCAACAAGATTGCTGCCGATTGCGATCTGCTGCTTGCCGAGGGCTTTATTGAGCCGCACTTCTTTGCCGGTTTCTCTGGTAGCCGCAAGTCCGTTCTGCCTGGTATCGCCAGCTACAAGACCATCATGTACAACCACAACGGTCAGTTTGTGAACGATTCCCATTCGCGTGCCGGCAACCTGTGCCACAACCACGTGAGCGAGGACATGTTTGCCGCTGCCGAGATGGCTCACCTTGCCTTTGTGCTCAACGTGGTGCTCAACGGCAAGCACGAGGTCATCGGCTCCTTTGCCGGCGACATCCACAAGGCGCACGAGGCTGGCTGCGAGTTCGTGAAGAGCCTTGCCGGCGTTGAGCCCGTCGAGTGCGAGATTGCCATTACCACCAACGGCGGCTACCCGCTCGACCAGAACATCTATCAGGCCGTGAAGGGCATGTGCTCTGCAGAGGCCACACTTCCCGAGGGCGGCGTGATCATCGATGTCGCCGGTTGTGCCGACGGTCACGGTGGCGAGGGCTTCTATCACAACATCGCCGACAATGATCCGGCAGAGTTTGAGCGCGCCTGCATCGACCGTCCTAAGGACGAGACCCTGCCCGACCAGTGGACGAGCCAGATCTTTGCCCGCATCCTGGCGCATCACCCTGTGATCATGGTTACCGACCTGTGCGATCACCAGATGATCAAGGATATGCACATGACGCCGGTTAACACCCTCGATGAGGCGCTCAAGCTCGCCTTTGAGATGAAGGGTGCCGATGCCAAGGTGGCCGTCATTCCCGATGGCCTGGGCGTTGTCGTCGCACAGCACTAGTACGCGGCCTAAACGAATCGTTTATAACCGACAAGAAAGATAAGGTTTTATGCTTACCAAACTCCTCTGCGAATTCGGCGCAACGGCCCTCATGATCATCTTTGGCGTGGGCGTGCACTGCGATACCGTGCTTAAGGGCACCAAGTATCAGGGCTCCGGCCACATGTTTGCCATCACCACCTGGTCTTTTGGCATCTCGGTCGCCTTGTTTATCTTTGGCGGCGCCGTGTGCATGAACCCCGCCATGGTGCTTGCCCAGTGCATCGTGGGCCTGGTGCCGTGGAGCAGCTGCATCCCCTTCATGATTGCCGATATGCTCGGCGGCTTTGTGGGCGCCGTGATCGCGTGGTTGATGTATGCCGATGAGTTCAAGGCTTCCGACGGCGTCGTCGACCCTATTGCCCAGCGCAACATCTTCTCGACCAACCCCACCACCGAGGGCACCAACTATGCCCGCAACTTCTTCTGCGAGGCTATCTGCACCTTTGTGTTCATCAGCGCCATCCTGGCTACCGCTAGCCGTGCCGGCGAGAACGTTTTGATGCTCGCTATCTGCGTCGGTCTGATCGTTTGGGCTGTTGGCATGGGCATGGGCGGCATCACCGGCTTCGCCATGAACCAGGCTCGTGACCTTGGTCCTCGCATGGCCTATCAGGTGCTGCCGATTAAGAACAAGGCTGACAACAACTGGAGGTACGGCCTGCTCGTTCCTGGCATCGCTCCGTTTGTCGGTGCCGCTCTGGCCGCGCTGTTTGTGCACGGTTTCTTGGGCATGTTCTAGTCTGAGGCTACATAGTTGTCCGCTGGCCGCATGGGGTAACTTCCCAGCGCGTCCTCGGACATGAAAGAACCCCCGCTGCGCACTACGTGCGGCGGGGGTTCTTTCATCCTGCGGAGTGCGC
>CATZKS010000079.1 GCA_958421035.1 uncultured Collinsella sp.
CCCGCGGTGGCCTTGGTTACGCTTGTAGCGCCGATGCCGGTGATACGGGCAATTTGCTTGACCGTGAGATGTGCCCGCCTAAGCCTCAGCAGACACGCATCACGATCGGGGCGTGGCAGGGCCTTGAGCAGCGCAGGATCTATGCTCGGAAGGACTTCGCGCGCAACGGAAAGAGCATCCTCATCGAGGATCCGTCGGCGTGGAAGAATCTCAACTGACCAGATCCGCCCGGCAACTTCCTTAAGATGCTCACAATAGCGACGAGACCCCCCGACAATATCGAGCATAGGGGCCACGTCACAGATGTCAAAGGGATCGTAGCCCAGCTGGTATGCCCTAAAGCTTGACCAGCGGTATGCTTCGAGAGAGTCGATCGCACCTTTCACAGGATTGAGATGGATATAATCGAGTAGCTGCACCGCCTGTGTGTCCGACTCAACCGCAACACGCGAATAGCGATTGTCAAACAGATGGCCCGTTCTTCCCGTTTTCCCATTGAAATACTTAGCATACGCCGTCAGTGCGCACTGCATTGCCTTTGAAAGGTTGTCATATGGGTCATCAACCATCAAATGGAAGTGGTTGTCCATAAGGCACCAAGCCAACACTGCCACTTTATGGCGTGCAAACCTGTCCGAGATGTCCGATAAGAAACGATATCGGTCAGAGTCATCTTCAAAAATAAGCTGTTTGGAGTTGCCACGGTCAAAGACGTGGTAATAGCCGGTGAGCGAAACGGCGCGGGCGCATCGGGGCATAATCTCTCCTTTCAAAAACTGAACAGGCAACACCTAAAAGGAGAGAAGGAACGCGAAATGCTGAGCCTGTGATCTATTTATATCCAATGAGCGGCAAAAAAGGCCCAGAACGGCAAAATGGCAAAACGATGTCTGTCCCAAATGAGTATAAGCACTCATGTAAGCCTGTCCCCAATGAGCGGGGCGGTGGAGCAGGCAAGTAGTTTTAGTTAAAACGTTTCAGTTTATTGAAGCGTTTTAGTTTGTCTTTTACGGGAATCTGACCGTTCACCGATTTATTTCTTGCTATCATGCATCTTGTAGGGTAAATCTCCGATCGCAAGGAGACACAAATGGTGAAAAAGTCACCGGAAAACACTACTCCCGCAATTGTGGACAACGTAGAGGCGCTTGAGGCTAAGCTCGCTCAGATGCGAGAGGCCCAGGCACTTTTTGCTACGTACACGCAGGAGCAGGTCGACAAGATCTTCTATGAGGCCGCCATGGCCGCCAACAAGGCTCGTATCCCGTTGGCGAAGATGGCCATCGAGGAGACCGGCCGCGGCGTTCTTGAGGACAAGGTCATCAAGAACCACTACGCCGCAGAGTACATCTACAACGCTTACAAGAACACCAAGACCTGTGGTGTCCTGGAGCGCGACGAGGCTTACGGCATCACCAAGATCGCCGAGCCCATCGGCATCGTGGGCGCCGTCATCCCGACGACCAACCCCACCTCCACCGCGATCTTCAAGACGCTGATCAGCCTGAAGACCCGCAACGCCATCATCATCTCCCCGCACCCGGCTGCCGCCAAGTGCACCATCGCCGCCGCCAAGCTCGTGCTTGACGCCGCCGTCAAGGCCGGCGCCCCCGAGGGCATCATCGGCTGGGTCGATGTCCCCTCCATCGAGCTGACCAACATGGTCATGCGCGACGTCGACATCATCCTCGCCACCGGTGGCCCGGGCATGGTCAAGGCCGCCTACTCCTCGGGCAAGCCCGCCCTGGGCGTTGGCGCCGGTAACACCCCGGTCGTCATCGACGACACCGCTGACGTGCTGCTCGCCGTCAACTCCATCATCCACTCCAAGACCTTCGACAACGGCATGATCTGCGCTTCCGAGCAGTCCGTGACCGTCATCGACACCATCTATGACCAGGTTAAGGCCGAGTTCCAGAAGCGCGGCTGCTACTTCGTCAAGCAGGGTGCCGAGATGGAGGCCCTGCGTGCCGCCATGTTCAAGAACGGTGCCCTCGATCACCGCATCCCCGGCATGGCTGCCGCCAAGATCGCCGAGCTCGCCGGCATCGAGGTTCCTGCCAAGACCAAGATCCTGATCGCCGAGGTCACCTCCACCGACCCCGCCAAGGAGGAGTTCTCCCACGAGAAGCTCTCCCCGGTCCTGGCCATGTATCACGCCAAGGACTTCCAGGAGGCCGTCGACAAGGCCGAGCACCTGGTGCTCGCCGGTGGCCCGGGCCACACCGCCTCTCTGTACGTGCACCCTGCCCAGGCCGAGAAGATCAGCCTGTTCGAGCACGTCATGAAGGCCTGCCGTATCGTCATCAACACCCCGTCCTCGCACGGCGGCATCGGTGACCTGTACAACTTTGGCATGAAGCCGTCTCTGACCCTGGGCTGCGGCTCCTGGGGCGGCAACTCCGTCTCCGAGAACGTTGGGGTGAAGCACTTGATCAACGTTAAGACTGTGGCCGAGCGCCGTGAGAACATGCTGTGGTTCCGCGCTCCCGAGAAGGTCTACTTCAAGAAGGGTTCCACGCCCGTCGCCCTCGACGAGCTTGGCAACGTCATGGGCAAGAAGCGCGCCTTCATCGTCACCGACCAGTTCCTCTTCAAGAATGGCAACACCCGCGCCATCGAGGCCAAGCTCGACGAGATGGGCATCGCCCACGACTGCTTCTACGACGTCGAGCCCGATCCGTCGCTGCAGTGCGCACGTCGCGGCGCCAAGCAGATGGCTCTCTTTGAGCCGGACGTCATCATCGCCGTCGGCGGTGGCTCCGCTATGGACGCCGGCAAGATCATGTGGATGATGTACGAGCACCCCGAGTGCAAGTTTGAGGACATGGCCATGGACTTCATGGACATCCGCAAGCGTATCTTCACCTTCCCCGAGATGGGTAAGAAGGCCTACTTCGTCGCCGTCCCGACCTCTTCGGGCACCGGTTCCGAGTGCACGCCGTTCGCCATCATCACCGACAAGGAGACCGGCATCAAGTGGCCGCTCGCCGACTACGCGCTGCTCCCCAACATGGCTATCGTCGACGCCGACAACTGCATGACCGCCCCGCGCGGCCTGACCGCTGCCTCCGGCATCGACGTCATGACCCACGCCATCGAGTCCTACGTCTCCATCATGGCTTCCGACTACACCAAGGGCCTCTCCGAGCGCGCTGCTAAGCTCGTCTTCGAGAACCTGCCCTCCAGCTTCACGAACGGCGCCAAGGACCCGCATGCCCGCGAGGAGATGCACAACGCCTCCTGCATGGCCGGTATGGCCTTCGCCAACGCCTTCCTGGGCCTCAACCACTCCATGGCCCACAAGCTCGGCGCTTTCCATCACCTGCCTCACGGCCTCGCAAACGCCGTCATCCTGACCCGCGTCATGCGCTACAACGCCGCCGAGGCTCCCGTCAAGATGGGTACCTTCTCCCAGTATCCTTACCCCAACGCGCTGCACAACTACGCCGAGATGGCCAAGTACTGCGGCATCGAGGGCAAGGACGACAAGGAGGTCTTCGAGAACTTCATCACGAAGCTCGAGGAGCTCAAGGACTTCATCGGCGTCAAGAAGACCATCGCCGACTACGGTGTTGACGAGCAGTACTTCCTCGACACCCTCGACGAGATGACCGAGCAGGCATTCAACGACCAGTGCACCGGCGCTAACCCGCGCTACCCGCTCATGAGCGAGATCAAGGAGCTCTACCTGGACGCCTACTACGGCCGCGAGCCCCAGGACTACGCCGTCTGCTAGTTTTAGCACGGTTTTTAACGGCGGGGGTGCACGGGTGTTTCACACACCCCCGCCGTCGCTTCTATCGCATCGTTGAAAGGATGCAACCATGCTGCTACCCGATTCCAAGACCGAGCTCGTCCGCCGTGGCAACAAGGTCGTTTACGACCTGGGCGACAAGATCGTCAAGGTCTTTAACGAGACCAAGCCTGTCTCCGACGTATTCAACGAGGCTTTGAATCTTGCCCGCATCAATGAGTGCGGCATCCGCAGCCCCAAGGCGCTCGAGGTTTCCCAGCTCGAGAACGCCAACGGCTGGGCGCTCGTGACCGAGAAGGTTCCGGGCACCACCCTTGCCGAGAAGATGACTGCCGAGCCCCAGCGCTTTGGTGAGTACCTCGAGATGTTCGTCGACCTCCAGATCGAGATCCACGGCTACACCTCCCCGCTGCTCAACCGTCAGCGCGACAAGTTCGCCCGCATGATCGACAGCCTTGATCAGCTCAATGCCACCACGCGCTACAACCTTCAGGAGCGTCTGGACGGCATGACTAAGGAGTTCAAGGTCTGCCACGGCGACTTCAACCCCTCCAACGTCATCGTCGGCGACGACGGCCAGCTCTATGTGTGCGACTGGGCACACGCTACCCAGGGCTCCCCTGCTGCCGACGTTGCCACCACCTACCTGCTCTTTGCCCTCAACAGCAAGGACCAGGCCGAGGCCTACCTGGAGCTCTACTGCGACCGCGCCGACATGCCCATGCAGGTCGTGCGTCAGTGGACGAGCATCGTCGCCGCTTCCGAGCTCGCTCGTAAGCGCAACGTGAACGATGAGTTCCTTAAGAACTGGATCGACGTCGTCGATTATCAGTAATATCTGAGCGATTTATTTCGCATCGGAGGCACAAGAAAACCCCGCAGCTCATATGGGCTGTGGGGTTTTCCTTTTAGCGATTGAGCACGCAGGCAAGGTAAAATGACGGCCCCGCATCTCCCCTATCTGGAGAAATGCGGGGCCGTCCCGTATATCGAACTACAAGCGAAATCGTCGATTAACGGCGAGCCGCCTTAACAAGCTCGGCAACCTTGGCGACGACCTCGTCGATCGCCACGTCCTCGCGCTCGCCCGTGGAACGGTCCTTGAGCTCAACGGTGCCATTCTTAAGGCCGCGCTTGCCCAAAACCACCTGATACGGGAAGCCCATGAGGTCGTTATCGGCAAACTTAAAGCCCGGACGCTCATCGCGATCGTCGACGACGACCTCGATACCCTCGGCACACAGGCCATCAACGATCTGCTCGCAGACGGTAGCGCACTCTTCCTTCTTGGGATCGAGCGGAATCACCGCGACCTCGTACGGGGCAACGGAGACCGGCCAGACGATGCCGTGCTCGTCGTTGTGCTGCTCCACGACGGCAGCAAGCGAGCGGGACACACCAACGCCGTAGCAACCCATGATAAGCGGCTTCTCCTTGCCGTCCTCATCCATAAAGGTGGCACCCATGGCCTCGGAATACTTGGTGCCCAGCTGGAAGACCTGGGAGACCTCGATACCGCGAGCAGCGGAGAGGGGCTTGCCGCAGTGTGGGCAAGGATCGCCGGCCACGACGGTGACCAGGTCGGCCCACTCGTCGACGGTAAAGTCACGCTCGGGGCAGGCACCGGTAAAGTGATAGTCGACCTCGTTGGCGCCGCAGGCCCACTGCTTGGACTCACGCAGGCTCTCGTCGCACACCAGGCGGATGCCCTCGGGCAAGTTAACCGGTCCGATAAAGCCCTTATGCAGACCGTAGGTCTGGAGCTCCTCGTCGGTCATCATGCGATAGCCCTTGCCAAAGACATGCTCGGCCTTGCAATCGTTGAGCTCGTGGTCGCCCGGGACAATGGCCACGACCGGCTTGCCCTCGGCGTCGATGAGCGCCAGCGACTTTCGCGTGCCGTTCTCGGGGAACCCAAAGAACTTAGCAACAGCCTCGATGGTGCCCATGCCCGGAGTCTCGACCTTGGTAAGCGTACCGTCGCCAGGACCCTCGGTCACGATGACCTTGGTGCTTGCAGCCTCATCGTCGGCGGCGAAGCCGCAATCATCGCAGTAGACGAGCGAAGCCTCGCCGGCGTCGGCCAAAGCCATGTACTCGACGGAGGTATCGCCACCGATCTCGCCGGAGTCGGCGACAACGGGCAGGGCCTTGATGTAGCAGCGCTCACAGATGTTGGCGTAGGCCTGCTTCATCTTGTCGTACTCCTCCTGCAGACTCTCCTGCGTGGCAGAGAAGCTGTAGGCGTCCTTCATGATGAACTCACGGCCGCGCATCAGGCCAAAGCGGGGACGGAACTCGTCGCGGAACTTATCCTGGATGTGGTACAGGTTGACGGGCAGCTGTTTGTAGGAGCGCAGCTCGTTGCGCACCAGGGCCGTGACGGTCTCCTCGTGCGTGGGGCCCAGGACGAACTCGCGACCATGACGGTCGTCAAAGCGCACAAGCTCCTTGCCATAGGCATCGATACGGCCGGACTCACGCCACAGCTCGGCATCGACCATGATAGGCATCATAAGCTCCTGGGCGCCGGCAGCATCCATCTCGTCGCGCACGATGTTCTCGATCTTGCGGATCGAGCGCCATGCGAGCGGCAGATAAGAATACAGACCGGCGGCCTCCTTGCGGATCATGCCGGCACGGAGCAGCAGGCGGTGGCTGGCGAGCTCAGCGTCCGCCGGATCCTCTTTAAGCGTCGGCGCATAGAGCTTAGACATATACATTGCTCGAGTCATTTATTTCTCCTCAATAAGTTTGTCGACCTCTGCCATAAGCGCGTCGACAATTTGGTCCTCAGCTACTTTACCAATGATCTGGCCATGCGAAAAGAGCAAGGCCTGACCACGTCCGCAAGCAACGCCCAGATCGGCATCAGAAGCCTCGCCGGGGCCATTAACGGCACATCCCATCACAGCGATCGAAAGCGACGCGGAGTAGTTCTTAAGCCGCTCGGTAACCTCCTCGGCAATGGGAATAAGGTTAACCTGGCAGCGGGCGCACGTGGGGCACGAGACAATCTCGGGGCCACGGCGACGCAGGCCCAACGACTGCAGAATACCCCAGACAACCGGCGGCTCCTCAACCGGATCAGCTGTGAGCGACACACGCATGGTGTCGCCAATGCCTTCGGAAAGCAAGATACCCAAGCCTACAGAGCTCTTGATGGTGCCCTGGAGCTTGGTACCGGCCTCCGTAACGCCCAGATGAAGCGGAACGTGTGGAATCTCACGCGACAGGGCTCGATAGGTATCGAGCGTCGTCTGTACGCTATGGGCCTTGGCGGAAAGCACAATGTTGGTAAACCCACGATCCTCAAAGTGCCGCACAAAGCGCTCGCTAGACATCACGAGCTTTTCGGGCTGCGTGAGGTCATCGCGCTCGGCGATATCCTGCTCAAGCGAGCCCGCGTTCACGCCAATGCGAATCGCGCACCCAGCGGCACCCGCAGCATCAATCACCGCGTCAACCTTGGCCCAATCGCCGATATTGCCGGGATTGATGCGAAGCTTGGCGGCACCAGCCTCGACGGCGCCGATGGCGAGTTTATGGTTAAAGTGAATATCGGCAACGATCGGCACCGGAGACTCGGCACAGATGGTGCGAAAACCCTCAAGCGCGGCCTCGGTGGGCACGCTCACGCGCACGATATCGCAGCCAGCCTGCGCCAACGCGCACACTTGCGCAAGCGTTGCCTGGGCATCAGCGGTATCGGTGCAGGTCATGGACTGAACCACGACCGGAGCGCCGCCACCGATCTGCACGCCGCCCACATGCACGGGGCACGTCAACTCGCGAGGCAAAGGATGGGATAAAGACAATCCAAACACTCCCCTACAGAATAAATCGAAGGATGTCGGAACGAAGCATATAGACAAACAGCAGCACAAAGAGCGCGATGCCCACATAGCTCACAATCGTCTGGACCTTGAGCGGAAGCTCGCGGCCAGCAATCTTTTGAATGATCTCGATGACCAGCTTGCCGCCATCGAGTGGTGGGATGGGCAGCAGGTTCATAAAGCCAAGCGAGAACGAAATGAGGGCGGCAAACGAAAGGAACGTGGCAGGGCCGGCAGCAGCAGCCTGTGAGGACATAACGCTAATGCCCACGATCGAAGAAGACTGATCGAGAATCTCCATCGTATGCTGCGGCTGGAGCAGGCGCATCACGCCCTCCGCTGTCTGCACGACATAGGAGAACGAAAGTCGAGCCGACGTGATGGGGTCTAAACGGACCACCTGCGTAGAGGCATACACACCTAGGCGCTCGTCCTCTTTGAGCGCAACCGCGGTCGAATGCTGCTTGCCGTCACGCTCGTACTCGATGGCGATATCGTCCTTACCGGCAGCCTTACCGATGGCATCGTAAACGTCCATCCAGGTAGAGCACGATACTCCGTCAACCGAAAGGATCGCGTCGCCGCCCTCGATACCCGCCTTGGCGGCAATAGACCCCTCGTCAACCTGACCGATCACGTTGGTATCCATCGGCACGGTGACACCCGCAATAGAGTAGATGCTCATAAGCAGCAAAAAGCCCGTCAGGATATTGACGAGAATGCCCGCGAGCAGCATAAAGGCGCGCTTGAGAAAGCCCTGGCCAAGATAGGTGTGCGAACGCTCTTGCGCAAGGAACTCGGCCTCGCCGCACGGCAGCTCCCACACATCGCCCTCGGTAGTCGCATGCTCTCGATCGAAACGGCGGCCGTCAAAGGTGGTGTAACCCGCCGCATCTCGTGGCAGCGTCTGATACTTGGTGGGATAGTAGCTCGGCGAGGGCTTCTCCCCTTCCTCATACCAAGGCGCGATAGAGCCCCAACCCAAGAGCAAGGCGCATGCCTCGAGCACATCCTCCTCGGAAAGCTCGAGCTCGACAGCAAGGTCGGCCACGGTCACGCGACCATGACGGTAGATAGCCGCGAGCACGCGATCGGCGCACGAGACATCGGTCGGATCCATACCGCAGATGGCAGCGTAGCCACCCAGCAGCAGCGGGGTCACGCCAAACTTGGTTCCAATGCGACGCGACGTGTAATGGATGTCAAAGCGGCACGGCAGGCCCAAAAAGAACTCGGTCACACGGACGCCGCAGGCACGCGCCGCCAAAAAGTGGCCGCCCTCGTGCAAAAACACGAGGACGGAAAGCATCAGCAGGCCCCAAAAGACCGATGAAAGAACGCTCAGAACAGTATCCATAAAACGAAAAAGCAATCCTTATGGGTTAGGAACGGGTTGCGGCGAGCGCCTGCGCAGCTTTTTCACGCGCCCACGCATCGATGTCGCGAAGCTGCTCAAACGAATCGACCGCCTGCATATCGTGGGCATCCATGCA
>CATZKS010000080.1 GCA_958421035.1 uncultured Collinsella sp.
GGCAATACGCTTGAGGATCCTTAAAAGAAAGTCCAGTTTATCCTTCCCACTCCACTCCAAACCGGACCTGATGGTCCAACTTTTTGTCCGCAGTCTCATCTTATCGTTTTTGGTATTGAGCCTTTATTTAAAGAAGATAAATCGAATAACAAGGGCAACTGCTATGGCCACAATGATCAAAAGCAGGATTGTCAGTCGATGCTGCTTGCGTCGTTTACTTGACGAAACGAAGATCGATTTTCCTTGTTTTGGCGTTTCGAGATAGCGAGCCGAATGCGTCAAGGTTTGCTTCGGTCGAGGACCTCTTTGTTGATGAGCGGCGGATGCTTTCAGTGGCTCATCACTAGCTGCGCTGTTTTTAGATAATGGTGCGTCTTTCAGATATACAGGGTCTCCTGAGGCGACGCCCATATGTTTACGTCCCGTTTGGGCATCCTCGAGTGTTTGATATCGATTTCTCGTCACATACTCGGGCTCCGGATCATTAATGGGCTCTTGCGAGATGTGGGGGCGGTGGAACCGTGGCGGCTGCGTGGAAGTATCTTCCCCCTGCGTCGGCATATACATTTTGTTCTGGTTTTGGTCGTCCATGATGCCCTTTAGCTCGTTACCAACAACGTGTACGCGCTCATTGTAAGCCCCCTGTTATTTGTAGCTGCGAACATACTCGTTATATAAGCTCTGGTTCAAAGAACCTTAACCTTACTAAAACCTGAGTCATACACACTTAGATATGCTTATAGTACTGGACTCAAAAAACTTTATAGTCAATGTATATATAAGCAGTGTGTGGGCATATATAAGAGCGTCAAAAGAAGTCCCAGTCACCTAGAAGATGGCTCGGCAGTCCTAAAAGGAGTGGTAAACATGGCAAGCATGGTTCCTTATCGTTCGGTTTTTGGCGTTCGTCCTTCTGCTAGCTCGTTGTTCGATCTGTTTGATGATATGACCGACCTTGCAAACAACTCGATTGCTTCCAAGGCGTTTCCCGTTGACGTTGAGGATAAGGGCGACGGCTATGAGGTCAAGGCCTATCTGACCGGCGTCGCCAAGGACGATATCGATGTCGAGCTCAATGAGGGCCGTCTGTCCATTAGCGTGAATGTCGAGGAAGACGAGGAGAACGAGGGGAAGAACTTCCTGCAGAAGGAGTTCAGCTCGTACAGCGCGACGCGTGGCGTGTATCTAAAGGACGCTTCGAGCGAGGGCCTCTCGGCTAAGTACGCTGACGGCATCCTGACCGTTACGGTTCCCAAGATCGTCGAGAAGAAGAACGTTACGAAGATCTCCATCGACTAAATTCGTTGGTGTTCTGCGCTATTAAAAGACAGCAAAAGGGGCTGGGAAGCGATTCTCGGCCCCTTTTGCTGTCTAGGACAGTCTATTGAATGGTTGCCGGCTGATACTGACTCGCGGGGCGTATCGAGAGTTTTCGCGATCCTTGGAGAAGGGTTGCGGAGCTGCCGACCTCGTCATCCAGGGTTGCGGCCAGAGCTTTGGCATAGCTTTTGACGGTAAGGCTCGGACGATTGTTATCTTGGCTGATATGCATGGCAATGAGCTGTTCGGTGCGATCGGTAACAAGTTCGCGCGCGGCTTCGGCGGCTTGGCTGTTGGAGAGGTGTCCCCTTGCAGACAGGATGCGCTCCTGAAGAAAGCGGGGATATTCTCCCTCGCGCAGCATGGTCACATCGTGGTTGCTTTCGAGTGCGAGGACTCGACAATCTTTGAGGGTGTTCATGGCTTGGCTCGATAGCTCTCCGGTGTCGGTGGCAAAGCCGATGGAATCATCGAGGGCGTCGAATCGATAACCGACTGGATTGATGACATCGTGTGATGTTGAGTAGGTTTGCACGTGGATGCCGGCAATGGATAGGGCGTCGCCGGGATCGAATTCCTCGACAGGCAGATGCGAAAGATTTTCTTTGCTCGAAAGAGTGCCCCTGCTGGCAAAGAGGGGGCCGTGCCAGTGCTTGCACCAGACATCGAGGCCCTTGATGTGATCGCTATGCTCATGAGTAATGAGAAGAGCCGAGACGTTGTCTGCCGAGAGTCCCAGTTCTGCCATGCGCTTTAATGTCTCGCGGCGAGAAAGACCGTCGTCAATCATGATGAGCCCCCGGGGGCCTTCGATGAGCGCGCAGTTGCCTTTTGAGCCGCTGCCAAGGATATGAAGGTGCAGACGAGACATAAGATTCCAAAGGATACAATGGGTGCGGACGAATAGAGGAGGAAGCAAATGCCTACGGTATCACAGCATTACGGACACCGTGCCGTGCCCGGGGCAGTCGATGAGACCCGAACGAGGCAGCAGGCTGCTCCTGTCGTGCTCATGGTATCAGGCGGCGCGGACTCGACGGCACTGCTTCTTATGGCGTGCACATCAAAGCTGGATATCCAAGACGGGCGCGGTGTTGCCCCCATTGCTCGCGAGCGCCTGCATGTGCTGCATGTAAACCATCATCTGCGCGGCAAGGCGTCCGATGGCGACGAGGCCTTTGTGCGTGAGCTCTGCGCGAAATATGGTTTACCGCTGTGCGTGGAGCACGCTTATTTTGATGGGGAGTCGGGCAATATTGAGGCCGCGGCCCGCGAAGTGCGCTATGCCGCGGCGCGGAGGTATGTTCGCGAGCTCTGCGCCCAGACGGGGGCACCGCGAACGGCGGCTCGTATCTGCACCGCGCACACGTCTTCGGATCGCGCGGAAACGTTTTTGATGAACGCGATTAAGGGTTCGGGCCCCGCTGGCCTATCGAGCATTCCTCGCCGGAGGAATATCGTGGTACGTCCCTTGCTCGACCTAACTCATGGCGAGCTCGTGGGCTATCTACAGGTACATGGTCAGCCGTGGCGTGAAGACGAGAGCAATGAGGATATCTCGTATCTGCGAAACTACGTGCGCCATCGAGTAATGCCAGTGGTGGCGCAGCGCAACGCGAGCGTCTGCAAGACGATTGGCGCCGCCTGCGAGATCTTGGGCGATGAGGACGCGTTTTTGTCTCAGCTTTCGGCACAGGCGTTTCGAAGCTGTTTGCGCAAAGAGGCAGCGGGTGCGCTGGTGCTCGATGCCAGGCGCCTGGCTGCGGCCGAGGTGGTAATCGCGCGGCGCATCGTGCGACTGGCGATTAAGCGCATCGATCCGGACGCTCGTCCCGAGATGCGACATGTGGAGCGAGTCCTTTCCTGCGTTGCCGAGGGCACCGGCTCGGTCACGCTTCCGGCGGGGATTGACGCACGCATTGAGTTTGGCATGCTGGCGTTTAAGGCGCCGGCGGCTCGCGAGGGCCTGGTCGCGGGCTGGGTTACCGTACCCGGTCGTTTGCCGTTGGGCGGGGGACGTATGCTGGTCACAGAACCGATGGCTGTTGAGTCGGGATGCGATATCGTGCGCCGCGCCCGTGAGCTTGCGGCTGCCGGGGAAGTGACAGCTTTGGTAGACGCGGCTGCCCTGGGTTTTGCCGACAGCGATAGTGAGCGGATCCTGGCGGGCTCGCGTGGCGAGATCCCTGCCGAGGCGCGATTGGCGCGCCTGTGGGTGGACGGTCCCGCGCCGGGAGACGTGATGTGCCCGTTAGGGATGAGTGGCCGAAGCAAGAAAGTATCCGATTTGCTAGGTGAGGCTCGCATTCCCGTTTCCGAGCGCGCCGGCGTGCCCATGGTGAGAACGGCTCCGGGAGGTGCCGTGGTATGGGTCGCCGGAGTTCGCGCGGACGAGCGTTTTAAGTGCACGGCCGCAACGCGCGTGGCATATCTGCTCCGCGTGGTCGATGCGGAATAGCGTCCCACGCCTGCTATTCTGTGCGACGTTGACGGTATTCCCGCGCTGATGGCGCACGGGCTGGTAAATTTACCCCGTGCGCTGCTAGAATGTGTAGTTCGCGTCCATACGGCGGTGTGTGGGCGATAAGCACAAGAAAGGGTTGTCATGGCTTCTCAACATCCGGATATCGAGAAGGTTCTGTTCACGCAGGAGGATATCGACGGTATCGTCTCTCGCCTGGGCGAGGAGATTACGCGCGACTACGCGGGTAAGGATCTGGTGCTGATTGCGGTCCTGCGCGGCGCCGTGGTCTTTATGGGCGACCTGATGCGTAAGATCGAGCTGCCGACCAACATCGATTTCATGGCTGTTTCGAGCTACGGCGACGGTGTGAAGTCCTCGGGTATCGTGCGTATCATTAAGGACCTGGATATCGACATCCGCGGTCGCGACGTGCTGATCGTCGAGGACATTCTGGACTCGGGTCTGACGCTCAAGTATCTGATGAAGAACCTCGAGAGCCGCAAGCCCGCTTCTCTGGAGGTCGCCGCCTTCCTGTGGAAGGACGTTGAGGACCGCGTCTCGGCCATCACGCCCAAGTATGTTGGAACCCATTGCCCCGATGCCTTTGTGGTGGGCTACGGCCTCGACTATGCCGAGCGCTATCGCAACCTTCCGTATCTGGGCATTTTGAAACCGGAGGTTTATTCGTAAGATGCCCGACGACCGTAACGACAACAATTCCCAGACTCCCCGGGACCCAAAGATCCCGGGGATGCCCGGAGGCAAGAAGCCCACGCGTACGGGCTGGCTGTATTTTCTTTTGGCTTGCGCGCTTCTGGGCTATGCCTTCTTTAATATGGGTTCCGGCTTTGCCAGCTCCAGCAATACCGTTAAGCTCGCGACGAGCGAGATGGTCAGCGCCATCAAGCAGGATCGCGTCGAAGATCTGACCTATACGGTTCAAGACGGAAGCGTGACGGGTCATTACTGGAAGACAAAAAAGGACAAGGGCGATACGAGCGAGCTCAAGAGCTTCTCTTCGACCTATGTCGGCTCCGATTCGCTTGCCGAGCTCATGGCGGAGCACCCCGATACCAAGTACATCGTCAACACCAACGATCCCGATTTTTGGGGCGACTTGGCGATGAGTGTGCTTCCGACGATCGCCCTTATCGCCATCATGTTCTACTTTATGCGCCAGATGATGGGCGCCAACAACAGGAACATGCAGTTTGGCAAGACCAACGCCAAGACCAACGAGGCCACACGCCCCAAGGTCAAGTTTGAAGACGTTGCCGGAGTGGACGAGGCAGTCGAGGAGCTCGAGGAGATCCGTGACTTTTTGAGCGATCCGGATCGCTATCGCAAGCTGGGCGCCAAGATCCCACGTGGCGTGTTGCTGGTTGGCCCTCCGGGCACCGGTAAAACGCTGCTGGCCAAGGCCGTTGCCGGCGAGGCGGGCGTGCCGTTCTTTAGCATCTCGGGTTCCGACTTTGTCGAGATGTTCGTAGGTGTCGGCGCCAGCCGTGTGCGTGACCTCTTTAAGGAGGCCAAGTCCCAGGCCCCGTCGATCATCTTCATCGATGAGATCGATGCCGTGGGACGTCAGCGCGGAGCTGGCTTGGGCGGCGGTCACGACGAGCGCGAGCAGACGCTCAACCAGCTGCTGGTCGAGATGGACGGCTTTGAGGAAAGCGAGTCGGTCATCCTGATCGCTGCGACCAACCGTCCTGACATCCTGGATCCGGCATTGCTGCGTCCCGGCCGTTTTGACCGTCAGGTTACGGTCGACCGTCCGGATGTGAAGGGCCGCGAGCAGATCTTGCGCGTGCATGCCGAGAACAAGCCGATGGACGAGGACGTTAAGTTTGAGAAGCTCGCCCAGATGACCGTTGGCTTTACTGGTGCCGATTTGGCGAACCTGCTCAACGAGTCTGCGCTGCTGGCCGCCCGCCGTCATCGTTCCGTGATCTCGATGGACGAGGTCGAGGAATCGATGGAGCGCGTGATTGCCGGACCGCAGCGCAGGGGTCGCGTGATGACCGAGGCCGAGCGCACCACGATTGCCTACCACGAGAGCGGTCACGCCCTGGTGGGCCACATCCTGGAGCACTCCGATCCGGTCCACAAGATCTCGATCGTCAGCCGCGGTCAGGCTCTGGGCTACACGCTGCAGCTTCCGCAGGAGGACCACTTCCTCAAGACCAAGAACGAGATGCTCGACGAGCTCGCCGTGTTCTTGGGCGGTCGCGTTGCCGAGGAGCTCATGTGCGATGACATTACGTCGGGCGCGAGCAACGATCTGGAGCGCGCAACCAAGATGGCGCGCGAGATGGTCACGCGCTTGGGCATGAGCGAGGAGCTGGGCACGCAAGTGTTTGGCGAGGCGCAACATCAGGTGTTCCTTGGTCGCGATTACGCCGATCACCAGGATTACTCCGAGGAGACAGCGCGCCGCATCGATATCGAGGTTCAGCGCATTATGCGTGAGGCCCATCGTCGTGCGGTCGAGATCCTGGACGCCCGTCGCGATCAGCTCGATCTGATGGCGAAGGTGCTGCTTGAGCGCGAGACCGTCGAAGGCGACGCCGTGAACGCCCTGCTCGACAACGAGTGGGAGGCCTACCTTGAGCGCGAGGACGATATCCTGGCGGCCAAGGAGGAGCGCAATGCCAAGGCGGCCGGCATGCCGACCAAGAAGCGCGCGCCTCGTATGAGCGAGGAGGAGCTGGCGGCTGATGCCGCGGCCTTTGCGCAGGCGGCCATGCAGGAGGATGCCGAAGCCGCATCCGATGGTGCTGACGATGACCATGCCGTCGCCGAAGCCGACGCCGACGCCGACAAATAGTCTTTGTGGCGAAAGCCTCCGCGGGGAAACCTGCGGAGGCTTTTCCTTTTGGCCGATATGGGGTCATCTGTTGATTGGGGACAGGCTTAAATGAGCGTTTTCACGCATTTAAGTCTGTCCCCAATCAACATTGCTGGGGTACTTTGCTCAACTAAAGCGTACAATAGCGCCTATGCGAAAGGGGTACAGATGATCAACGAAACCATGTATGCTCGCGGTGCGGAAAGCTCCATCATCCGCGAAATTTTTAGCTATGGCCTTGAGCGCAAGGCGCAGATTGGTGCGGAAAACGTATTCGATTTTTCGCTGGGCAACCCGAGCGTTCCGGCGCCCGCTGCTGTGGCGGAGTCCATTAAGAAGGCCCTGGAGCTGCCGAGTGACCAGCTGCACGGCTATACGCCCGCTCCGGGCCTGCCGCAATGTCGAGCGGCCGTCGCCGAATCGCTCAACCGCCGCTTTGGTACGAGTTATGAGGGTAAGGACGTCTTTATGACGGTGGGCGCTGCAGCTTCGCTCACCTGTACGCTCAATGCCGTTACGAACCCGGGTGACGAGGTCATTGTTATCGCCCCGTACTTTCCGGAGTATCGTGTGTGGATTGAGAAGGCCGGCTGTACGTGTGTCGAGGCGCTCGCCGATGAAGATACGTTCCAGCTGAGCGTAGACAACGTTCTTAAGGCGATTACCGATAAGACGGCAGCTGTCATCATCGACTCGCCGAATAACCCGACTGGTGCCGTGTATACGCGCGATACCCTGACGCGACTGGCTAATGTTTTGCACGAGGTCAACGCCAAACGCGAGCCCGAGAACCCAATCGCGCTTATCTCGGATGAGCCGTATCGCGAGATTGTCTATGGTGCCGAGGTGCCTTGGGTGCCTTCGATCTACGAGCACACCATCGTGTGCTACTCGTATTCCAAGTCGCTTTCGCTGCCGGGCGAGCGCGTGGGGTGGATCCTGGTTCCCAATACAAATCCTCGGGCAGCTCGTCTAATGCCCGCCGTTGCCGGCGCCGCCCGTACGCTGGGCTTCGTGTGCGCGCCGGCGCTCTTCCAGCGCGTAATTATCGACTGCATCGATGAGCCGAGTGACGTTGAGGCCTATGCACGCAACCGCACGGCGCTTACCGGTGCATTGGCGGAGTACGGCTACGCGTATGTTGAGCCGGATGGCGCGTTCTACCTGTGGGTGAAGGCGCTGGAGCCCGATGCGAACGCCTTTTGCGAGCGCGCGAAGAAGTATGAGCTGCTCGCGGTGCCCTCGGACAGTTTTGGCATGCCGGGCTGGTTCCGCTTGGGCTACTGTGTGAGCTACGAGACTATCGTTAACTCACTGCCCGCCTGGAAGCAGCTGGCCGACGAGTATCATTCAAAGTAAAGCGCTCTGCTTACAATGTTTTACGTGAAACGGGGTTTGGTTTTAAGCCAGACCCCGTTGTCTATGCCGTTGTGTGATTGGGATGAAGCAGTTTTACGACTGCCGAAAGCTATGCGTACAATGAATATACGCGACGGCCATACTGGACAAGGAGACCTGATGCCCTACCTTCTTTCTTGTGATATTCATACTCATACGTTGTTCTCCGCGCATGCGTACTCAACTATTGAGGAGAATGTGTACTGGGCGGCGGAACGTGGCCTGCAGGTGCTCGGATCTGCCGACCATCTGAGCTCGATGGTTACGGCTTGCCCCAACGACCTGCGCAGTTTCCAGTTCTTTATTAACCAGGATATCTGGCCGCGCATTTGGAGCGGCGTGCTGGTGCTTCGCGGCGCCGAGGTCGATATCGTTTCGCTGGACGGAAGCTTGTTTGGCGAGGACATTCCCGTGTCGCTCGATATTGCCGGCGATTCGTACAGTCACCAGCATTCGCTGTTCGATTTGGTGACGCGTAATTTGGATTATTTGGTGGCAAGCGTGCATAACCCGCAGTTTGCCGAAGGCGCGACGCTCGCCCAAACGACCCAGATGTACATCAATGCCCTGGAGCACCCCAAGGTGTTCATGCTTGGGCATGCGGGTCGTTCGGGCGTGCCGTTCGATATCGATGAGGTGCTGCTGGCGGCCAAGGCCAAGCACAAGATCATTGAGATCAACAACCATAGTCTTGAGCACGGTGCCGACACTGAGCATTGGGCCGTATGCCGCAAGATTGCCGAGCGCTGCGCCGAGCTGGGCGTGGGTATTGGTGTGTCGACCGATGCCCACATTGGTATGGCCATTGGCAAGCTCGAGCACGCCCGCAAGTTGCTCGACGAGATTCACTTCCCGCTGGACCTGATCGTGACGCGCGACCGCGAGACGCTGCTGCGCGAGATGGCGGCAGCCGGTGTGTGCGACCTGCGCAAGGGGATGTAACGAGACTCATATGTCCAACGAAAGGGGG
>CATZKS010000081.1 GCA_958421035.1 uncultured Collinsella sp.
GGCTTGCCGACCTTTGAGAAATGACTGGCGAGCGCACGCTTGGCTTTGTTGACGCGCCACAGCGAGGTCAGCGCCGTCCAAGGACGGGAGCGGTCGAAGCCCGTGACCGTAATGGGCACAAAATCAAACCCAGCCTCGGGGACCAGACGACCCTCGAGCTTGCGCGACTGGCCCACGAACACAACGTGGTGGCCACGGTCACGCAGCTCTTCGGCCAAGGCGAGCGCGGGGTTGATGTGTCCTGCCGTGCCGCCGGCTGCAATAGCAACGGTCATTTTATCGGTCATGGTAGTCCCTTCGTACACGCGGTCCCTGGTCGTCGGTACGCAGACGCGCCGACGGGTCCGAGTTCAAATCGATTCGATTATATCCGCCGCCCGCGTTGCGAGGGCTGGGGCGCTGCGGACGACCTTGCGGAGCCATTCGCGGGCGTGGACGAGCTGCCGGCTCGGATGCAGAACCATCCAGAACGGTAAAGCCGCTACGCGAAGGTCGTTCACCGCGCACATGGGCTACGCCGGCGGTGCTCTCGTCCATAACGGCAAAGCTCTCACGGCGGCGGTCATACTCATCGCGGCGGGCGCTCTCGTACGAAACGCGCAGGATCAACCCGGCAAGCATAAGCGACACAATAATCGACGAACCGCCGTAGCTAATAAACGGCAACGGTTTGCCCGTCATGGGAAACACGTTGAGGATGCCCAGCGCGTTAATCAAAAACTGCACTGCGAGAATGACCGCGGAGCCAGACGCCATGAGCGCGCCCCGACGATCGGTCGCCTGCTCGGCAATGCGAAACGCCGAGTAGATCAGCATCGCAAACACCAAGAAGAACAGCACGGTTCCGACAAAGCCGACTTCCTCGCCAATGATAGCCAGGATGTAGTCATTGTGCGCCTCGGGCAGATACGAGTACTTCATGGTTGAGTTGCCGATGCCACGGCCGAACAGACCGCCCGAGGCAAAGGCCATGATGGCAAGCGTGGCCTGATAGCCGTCACCATACTCGTCGGCCCAAGGGTTCAAGGCAACCTGAATACGCACCATACGGTACGGCTCTGCGACAAGCGCAATCACGATCACGAGAATGCCGAAGATTAGCACGCCGATGATAAATCTGGGGTCGAGACCCGCAAACAACGCCATGCACATGAGGGTCAACAGGATGATCAGGACAGTACCGAAATCGGGCTGGATAAAGATCAGAAAGAGCGAAATGCCCAGGTAGATGCCCATCTTGCGAAGGAATTCGTTGATGTTGCCACCGGGCGAAAAGAAGCGATCGAGCATGATGGCCGAATACGCAATGGCAAATGGCTTTAAAAACTCGGAAGGCTGGAACTGAATGCCGGCGATGTTGAGCCAGCGCGTGGCGCCACGGCTGCCGCTGCCCACCAAGAACACCAGAAACAGTAGCCCTATCATGCCTATGAGGAAGATCCTGAGCACATCCTCCCCAAACCAGCTGTCCGGCAAAACGCGCACGATGGCAACCATAGCCAGCACGCCAACTCCGGCAAACGCGGCTTGTCGAAACAGAAAAAACGTCGCCGAGCCATTCTCGTGCAGCGCCTCGACCGAAGACGCCGAGTACACCATCAGCAGGCCAAAGCACACCAAGGTAAACAGGCAGGCCATGAATATCAAACGGGGGCGCATGATACGGGCGGGAACGCCGGCAATATAGCGTTCGCTAAACGTCTGCCTGCCGCGACCGGAACGCGGTGTGCTGCGCCGCGAGGAAGCACGGTCCGAGTCGGGCCTCCTCATACCTTGTCGGGGGCTCTCCTCTCTCACCGGCAACCCCTATTCCATTTGCGATTTCGCCGCAGCGGCAAGCTGGGCCACATAGTCCTTAAACACGCGGCCGCGCTCCTCATAGCCCGAGAACTCATCGAACGAAGAGCAGGCAGGAGAAAGTAAGATCACGTCGCCACGGCTCGACAGCGAACGGGCGACGTCCACGGCATCGCGCAGGTCATCCGCCTGGGCGATATCCACGTCACCATCGACATCGGCCTCGTCCATAGCGGCGGTAAAGCGCTCGCGCGCATCGCCAAAGCAAACGACCGAGCGCACGTTGTCCATAACGACGCGGGCAAAGTCCGCAAGCGGCGTACCCTTATCGTGGCCGCCGAGCAGCAAAATCACATCGTCGTCGGGAAACGCCGTCAGGGCCTTTTCGACTGCATCGGTGTTCGTTGCCTTGGAATCGTTGACGTAGCGCACGCCATCGATCTCGCCACAGGGCTCAACGCGGTGCTCCAGCGGCTGGAACGATGCCAAACCACGGCAAATGCCCTCGGGATCGGCACCGACGGCCAAAGCAGCCGTGGCAGCACATAGGGCATTGATGACATTGTGATGGCCCGAGATCTTGAGCTCGGAAGTGGCGACAAGCTGAGTCTCGACGCCCTTCAGGCGGACGACCAACTTGCCGTCGCGCACAAAGGCGGCGTCTGCACCCTCGGGCTCGTCAAAAGCGACCTTGCAGATGCGGCGGCCCGGCATGTAGATGTACTCATCGAACTCATGGATGCCGGCATCCTCAACGTCGATAACCACGAGGTCGTCGTCGACCATATTCTCGAACAACTTGATCTTGGCAAGCGCATAGTTCTTGTGGCTCTTGTGCCAGCCCAGGTGGTCGGGCGTGATGTTGAGCAGCACCGCCACGCGAGGATGAAGCTCGGCGGTCGTAGCAATCTGATAACTCGACAGCTCGGCCACAAACCACTCATTATGTGCGCGGCCGTCGATCTCGTTCACGGGCGGCTCACCGATATTGCCGACGGCCACGCTGGCTTCACCGGCGGCCTTGAGCAGATAATCAGTCAGCGACGTTGGTGCCCGTGATGGCAATCCAATTTTGGGGAGACAAGCGATAGGCAAACTCGGGCTCGCCCATAATCTGAGCGGCATGCTCACGCCCCGCCTTAAAGAAGGACGAGAACTCCGAAATACCCGGGCATGTCACGCACACGTCATAGGCGCCCTCGACCTGTTCGGCCCCATAGACAAACGACGCACCAGCAGCCTCGAGCGCACGCGTGGCGTCATTGGGCTCAGAGGTGCCGCCGCCATACACGGTAACGGCGCTTACGCGCTCGGGATGTGCCAGCGCCCAGCGGGCGACATCGAGACCGGATTTGCCCTGACCCAAAACGAGCAGGCTAAAGACATCAGCAAGAGGCATGAAAGACCACTATCCCAACTGGAAGAACAAAGCAAGGCCAACGGCACCAAAGGCCGCAGCGATAATCCAAAAACGGATGACGACCTTGGTCTCGGCCCAGCCCTTCTTTTCGAAATGATGATGGATGGGCGCCATAAGGAAGACGCGCTTGTGCGTAAAGTGGAAGTAGACAACCTGAATCATGACCGACAGGGTCTCAACGATAAACAGGCCGCCGATGATGAGGGAGACGACCTCGGTGTTGGTCATGATGGACGTGCAGGCAAACGCGGCGCCCAGGGCAAGCGAGCCGGTATCGCCCATAAAGATGCTCGCCGGATAGCAGTTGAACCACAGAAAGCCCAAGCAGGCACCGGCACACGCGGTGCAGAAGATGGACAGGTTCACGTCTCCGTGCAAAAACGCCATGGCAGCCATGGCGAGCATGGCAATCATGGAGGTGCCGCCGGCAAGACCGTCAAGGCCATCGGTCAGGTTCACGGCATTAGAAAGACCGGCGATCATCAGCCAGCAAAAGACAATGTAGAGCCACGGGAACGAAAGGCCGCAGATGGTGGTCGAAAGCACGCCAAGGTCAATCGTCAGGCCGCCGGGAAAACGAATCTCGGGGGCGACGCCGCACCAGTTGACGGCAAGTACCGTAAAGGTGACACAGATAATGGTTAGGCCGATCATCTTGGCATGAGGCGTCAGACCGAGCGAGCGCCCATGCGTAACGGAGGTCAGGTCGTCGATCAGGCCCAGCACGCCGGTCGCCAGCGTGGCGAGCAGCACGAGCACGAGCTCGGTGGTGAGCTTGCCCATCAGCAGGCAGGTCAGCGAAATCGCGACGAGAATGACAACGCCACCCATGGTGGGCGTTCCCTGCTTAACCAAATGACGCTTGGGGCCGTCGGCACGAACCTGCTGGCCGATACCCTCGACCTTGAGCAGCTTGATCCACCACGGCATGAGCAGCAGCGCAATGGCAGCGGCGATGCCAAGCCCCAAAAAAGCCTGATACGTTGGATACGAGGGATTGCCGAACATGGGCTAGCACACACCTTCCACAAAGCGGTCGAGCTCAACAAAGCGGGAACCCTTGACCAGTACAACATCATGTTTTTCAAGCGCGCCGCCCAGGCGGTCGAGCACCTGCTGATAATCGGAGAACACCTGGATGCGGTCCTCGTCCATGCCCATCATGCGCGCGGCATCGGCCATAAGCTGGGCAAGCTCACCACCCACGCACGCCAGCATGTCGAGCTTCTTGGCGGCGGCATAGGCGCCCACGAGCTCATGCATGCGAGGAGCCTCATCGCCCATCTCGCCCATCTCGCCCAGGATCGCCATGCGAGACCCCGTGCACGAAAGCGAGCACAGTAGATCGAGGCCAGCAGCCATGGATTCGGCACTGGCGTTATAGGAATCGTCGATGACGCGGGCACCGCTCTTGGCGCGCTTGATCTCCTGGCGGTGACCGGTGATCGTGAGGCCCCTAAAAGCAGCATCGATCTGCTCGGGCGTCACGCCCAGGCGATAGGAAACCGCGGCGGCCTTAACGGCATTAGGAACGGACTGCACGCCGGGGATGGCAAGCATGGTATCGATCGTCTCACCCTGGCCAAAATCGAGCGTAAAGACCGGACGTCCCTCGTCATCAACACGAATGTCGCGGGCACGGACCTCATCGTCGTCCGAGACGCCGGCCAGCATAACGTCGATACCAGCAGGCTGGGCGAACGTATCGCGAATGAACGGCGTAAAGTCGTCCTCACCGCCCAAAACCAGCAGCGGCAAGAAGTCGCCGGCGGCGCACATACCCTGGACAATCTCGGCCTTAGCGCGGGCGATGTTCTCGCGGCTGCCCAAAATGCCGATGTGAGAGGTACCAATCTTGCTCACGATGGCAAGGTTGGGATTGGCGGACTTGGACAGGCGCTCAATCTCGTGGAAATGGTTCATGCCCATCTCGAGCACCAGGACCTCGGTATCGGCCGGAGCGGAAAGCACCGTGAGCGGCATGCCGATCAGGTTATTGAAATTGCCCTTGGTGGCCCAGACACGATAGCGCTTGGCGAGCACGGCGGCGAGCACGTCCTTGGTCGTCGTCTTGCCGATGGAACCGGTAATGCCAACGACCAGGCAGCCAAGCTCCAGGCGATACGTGTGCGCCAAACGCAGCAGAAACTCCTCGGGATCATCGGTCAGCAGGATGGCGCACCCCTTGTCCTGCGCCAGCGAGACCAGCTCGGCCTCGGGCTCACGCGTCATCACGACGGCGCCGGCACCCGACTGGACGGCACGGGAAGCAAAATCATTGCCGTCGACGTTTTCACCGGGAAAGGCGACGAAAATCGTCCCTTCCTCGACCTGGCGCGAGTCGATAACGCACCCGCGGCATACCCGATCGGCTTCTCCCGTCACGGTTCGGGCCCCTGTTGCGGCCGCGAGGTTGTTGACGGCGATCTCTATCATTGCAGCTCCCCTGTAAACCTAATAATGCTATCGGCGTATTGTATCCCAGCGCCGCACATGCGTGGTGCAGGGCATGTGAACACCCTCATATGGGACAACAAACCACGCCCCAAAGATTGTAACCCCCTACTTCGTGTGCGGGATACCCAGCACGTCGAGCGCGTTGGCCATAATGGACTGGAACGGCACCGCAGCGGCATCTGAGCCGCTCGGCGTTCCGTCGAGCGTGATATAGCACAGCACCTTGGGCGATTGTGCCGGTGCAAAGCCCATAAAGGACGACATGTAGTTCTCCTTGAGGTAGCCGCCGTTCTCGTCGGCACGTTCGGCCGTACCGGTCTTACCCGCCACGTCATAGCCGTCAACCGCGCCGCCAACGCCCGTTCCCTCGGACACGACCGTCTGCATGCACGATGTCACCTGGGATGCGGCGTCCTCCGAAATCGCGCGCTCGCCTTCGCCCCAGTCCTTCTCGTCGCCTTTGCTGGACTTATAGAAGTGCGGTGTCATCATCACGCCGCCGTTGGCGATGCCGCCCACGGCACGTGCGATCTCAATCGGCGAGACGGACAGTGCCTGTCCAAAGCTCATCGAGCCCAGCGTGGCGCCGTCATACTGGTCACGCTCCTTGACGATACCCAGGCTCTCTCCCGGAAAATCGACACCCGAGCTGTGACCGATGCCCCACTTGTCCACATAGGCGGCAAAGTCGTCGGCACCGATCTTGCGCCCCACTAGGACAAAGCCCACGTTGGACGAACGGCGCATCATCTCGCGCACGTCCATGGTCATGGCATAGTCGCGCTTGTCGGCATCGGTGACGGTATCGTCGCCCACCTTGATGCTCGCCGGCACCTCAAACGACGTACTCGATCGCACGACGCCCAAGTCGAAGCCGGCGCCCGCCACGAGCGTCTTAAAGACCGAGCCGGGCTCGTAGGCGTCGGTGACCAGGCGCAGATTCATATCCTCGGTCTTGGCATTCTCCAGATCGGTCTGGTCGTAGGTCGGGTACGAGCAGGCTGCCAAAATCTCGCCTGTCGTAGGATCGGTGACCAGCGCCGAGCCGTTCTTGGCCTTAGTCTTCTCAACTGCCTCTGCCAGGGCATCCTCGGCCGCACGCTGGATATTGACGTCGAGCGTCGTCACGATATCAACGCCGTCGACCGCAGCCACCTTTTTATAGGCACCGCCCGCGATATAGCTGCCGTCCCTCGCGCGCTCGCGTACGAGAGAACCGTTCGTGCCGGTCAGAAGCTTGTTGTATTGCTTTTCGAGACCCGTCAAGCCGTCGTTGTCTACATTCACTACACCCAGCACCTGCGATGCCAGATTGCCGTATGGATATACGCGCTTCATGGCCTGCTCAAAAAGCACGCCGGGCAGGTTCTTCTTCTCCAGCGCCGCAACATCGTCTTCGTCCACCTGGCGCTTGATATACACCCAGGTTCCATCGGACTCAACGAGCTTGCGGCAGGTCTTTTTATCGATTCCAGTTGCCTTGACCAGCGCCGACACCGTCTTGTCAACATCCTCGACAAGCTGCGGGTTCACGGCGATGTTGCGACATTCGACCGACGACGCCAGCACGTTACCATTGCGGTCGTAGACGGTGCCACGTTTGGCATAGAGGGTCTGCGCAAGCAGGCGGCGCGCATCGGCACGCTCGCGCAGTTTATCGGCTTCGACAATTTGATAGTCGGCAAGGCGAAAGACGCCCAAGCCCAAGCCAAGCCCGATGAAGCCCATGACGGCTTTGCGGCGAGGCAGAGGCGCGCCTGTGAGCCATTCGGTCGACGAACTCTTGCGCGACCTGGTGTTATGCACTTGAGGGCCGCCCGAGCCGCGAAGTCGCGACGCCGGGTCGTTGCCACGGGACTGCCCGGCGTTGTAAGATTGCCGACCCGTTCCTTGATAACCAGAACGTCCCCGCGACGAGGGACGTCCAGAACCGCGGCCCCCATCGGAACCGCGGCGATAGTCATTTGTCATACTCAGCTACCGTCTTGCTACTGAGCGGTCGCGGTCGCGTTGGCGCCCGCGGCTGCATCCTGCGAAAAGTCAAGTGTAACGCTCTCGCTGGGCTCCACCATGCCATAAGCGCCCGCAAGGTCGCGAATGCGCGTGTCGGCGCCATAGACCGAATGCATGACCTCCAGGTCGGAGCTCTCATCGGTCGCTTTTTCGAGCGTGTTGGTAAGCTCGGCGTTGCTGTTGAGCACCTGGGCCGTAACGCCGGCGAGCGCCACGCGGGCGACGCCGATCGTCATGAAGATAGCCGCAATGATGCAAAACGTTTTAAGAACGCTCATGAAAACCGGGCTTACCGCCTGGTTTGCCTGACGGCCCGCGCCCGTGTAGACATCAAAGCGCGGCGTGCGCTGCTCACGGGGAGCAACGGGGGCCTGCGGCGTCTCACGATAGGCGGGCATGGCGTTCATATCATAGGCGAGTGCTGCGCTTGAAGTGTTGTAGCCCATGATATGCCGCCTCCCATCCCGAGTACGTTGGTAGTGTGTTTAAGCTTCGTTTATGGTGCGAGCGGGAGGTCCAATATCGCGCGGTCGCGCCTACAGACGCTGCGCCACGCGGATTTTGGCTGATCTCGCCCGAGGGTTGCGCTCAACCTCATCAGGCTGGGCAACCAGGGGTTTGCGGGTGATGACCTTGAGTATCGGCACGTTGCCGCACACGCACACCGGAATCTCCGGCGGACACGTGCACCCCTGGCTCATCTCCTTAAAGTGGTTCTTTACGATACGGTCCTCGAGCGAGTGATACGAGATGACGCAGATACGTCCGCCCGGGTTGAGCCACCTGGTGGCGGCATCAAGCCCTCGTTCGAGCACATCGAGCTCGTGATTGACCTCGATGCGAATGGCCTGGAAACTTTTCTTGGCCGGGTGTCCGCCATGCCGACGAGCGGCAGCCGGGATACCCGCCTTGATGATCTCGACAAATTGGCCGGTGGTTTCGATCGGTTCTTGCTCGCGGCGGCGCACGATCTCGCGCGCGATCTGCGAGGCGAACTTCTCTTCGCCGTAGACGCGTAGAATCCGGGCGAGGTCGTGTTCGTTATAGGTGTTGATGACCTCAGCTGCGTTTAAGGTGTTATTACCCGGATCCATCCGCATGTCCAATGGGGCGTCCTCGTTATACGAAAAGCCCCTGCCAGGGATATCGAGTTGCGGCGACGAAACGCCCAAATCGAACAGGAAGCCATCGACCCCGGGCACCTCGGCCGAGCAAAGTAGCTCGTCCAAGTCGCCGAAGTTGCCCTTCAGCAGCTGGTGCGGAACGCCGGGAACCTCGCGGCCCAGACGGGCGCCAGCGGCCTCGAGGGC
>CATZKS010000082.1 GCA_958421035.1 uncultured Collinsella sp.
CAAGGGCTGATGCCGTAACTGTTTTGCAAGTTTTGGCGGCGTCCCTCAGCGCGGCGCCGCATATCGAAAGGTAGAGACATGGCCGAGATCGTTCTCAAACATGTTCAGAAGGTGTATCCCAACAACGAGTCAAAAAAGAAGGGCTTCTTTGGCAAAAAGAAGAAGACCGAGGAGAAGAAGCACAACCTCAAGGTTACCGAGGACGGTGTGCTCGCTGTAGAGGACTTCAACCTCACCGTTCACGACCAGGAGTTCGTCGTCCTCGTTGGCCCCTCTGGCTGCGGTAAGTCCACGACGATGCGCATGGTCGCCGGCCTGGAGGACATTACCTCGGGCGATGTGCTCATCGACGGCAAGCGTGTCAACGACGTGGCGCCCAAGGACCGCGACATCGCCATGGTGTTCCAGAGCTACGCTCTGTACCCCAATATGACGGTGTACGAGAACATGGCATTTACGCTCGAGCTCAAGAAGGTTCCCAAGGACGAGATCGACCGCAAGGTTCGCTCTGCTGCCGAGATTCTGGGCATTACCGAGTACCTCGACCGTAAGCCCAAGGCGCTCTCCGGCGGCCAGCGCCAGCGTGTCGCTATCGGCCGCGCCATCGTGCGTGACCCCAAGGTCTTCCTGATGGACGAGCCGCTGTCCAACCTGGACGCCAAGCTTCGTAACCAGATGCGTGCCGAGCTCATTAAGCTGCGCCACGAGATCAAGGGCACGTTCATTTATGTTACTCACGACCAGACCGAGGCTATGACCCTCGGTGACCGTATCGTGGTCATGAAGGACGGCGTTGTCCAGCAGATCGCCACGCCGCAGGAGGTCTTCAACCATCCCGCGAACATCTTCGTCGCCGGCTTCATCGGCGTGCCGCAGATGAACTTCTTCGATGCCCAGCTGGTGCGCTCGGGCAACGGCTTTACCGTCAAGACCGAGGATATGAACGTGGCGCTCGCCCCCGAGACTTGCGCTCAGCTTGCCCTCAACTGGGACGGCGGCGACGTGAAGGAGATTACGGCCGGCGTGCGTCCCGAGCAGATCCTGCTTGCCGACAAGGGCGAGGAGGGCGCGCTCCAGGGTACCGTCGAGGTGACCGAGCTCATGGGCTCGACCGAGCATGTCCACGTGACCGCTCCCGACGGCCAGTTTGTCCTGATTATCCCCGTCGTCGACCTCGAGGCCAAGGGCGCGCTCAAGGCTGGCGACACCATCTGGTTCAAGTTCGAGAAGAACGCGACCCACCTCTTCGATAAGGTCTCTGGCAAGAACCTTATCTAGGCCCGGCGCATCCAGGCCCTCCCTTTGGGCGACTGCGGTATTGCCATCCTTTTGCCGCGGTCACATATAAGGCTCCCCTCCCGTCCACTGGGCGAGAGGGGAGCCTTTCTTTGTGTTGGGGCTGTCTGACCGGTCGTTTGTCTCGATCTGTAACGGGTGAGGCTGATTTCGGACGTTAGATGTTACAGATCGAGACGGTTCCGCTGAGCTAACCATTTCATCTAAATCTGTAACACCAAAGGTGAATTTCAGCTGCTAGATGTTACAGATCGAGATTGACCCAGGGGGGCGGTATGTCTCAATCTGTAACAGCTGGGGCCGTTTCTACCGAGTAGCTGTTACAGATCGAGATTCTTCGGTCGAGTCGGGTCACAGGGTAACGTGCGGGCACAAAAAACGGAGCCGTGTTGCCACGACTCCGTTTCTCAAGAGGATGGGTAAGGGAAGCGAAATTAGCTCAGGTGCCAAATCTCGTCGTTGTACTGGGAGATCGTGCGGTCAGACGAGAAGGTGCCGGCGTTGGCGATATTGATGAGCGTCTTGCGCATCCAGGCGTCCTGGTCCTCGTAGTCGGCCAACACGCGCTCCTTGGTCTGGATGTACTCCTCGATGTCGAGCAGGGCCATAAACCAGTCCTTGCCCTTAATGTCATCGTGCAGGCGCTGCAGGCGCTCGACGTTGCCGGTCGCCATAAAGGCCGGGTTGGTGATGAAGTCCACCAGCAGTTTAATGCCGGGCTTGCGGTAGAGCACACCGGCGTCATAGGTGCCGTCGGCATAGAGCTGCTCGACCTGTTTGGACGAGGCACCAAAGGTATAGATATTCTCGTCGCCCACGAGCTCGGCAATCTCCACGTTGGCGCCGTCGAGCGTGCACAGGGTTAGGGCGCCGTTGAGCATGAACTTCATGTTGGAGGTGCCGCTCGCCTCCTTGGAGGCCAGGCTGATCTGCTCGGAGATATCAGCGGCGGGGATCACGCGCTCGGCGGCGGTGACGTTGTAGTTCTCGATCATGACGACCTGCAGGTAGGGAGCCACGTCGGGGTCGTTTGCAATCCACTGCGACAGCGTCAAGATCAGATGGATGATGTCCTGCGCGATAGTGTAGGCAGGCGCCGCCTTGCCGCCAAAGATGATGGTGACGGGGTGCTTAGGTCTGTTGCCGTTCTTGATATCGAGGTACTTCCAGATGATGTAGAGCGCGAGCATCTGCTGACGCTTGTACTCGTGGATGCGCTTGACCTGGACGTCGATGATGGCGTTGGAGGGAATGGTCACGCCCTGCTCGAGCGCCATGAACTGGCGCATGATGGCCTTGGCTTCGACCTTGGTGGCGGCCAGGCGCTCAAGAACGTCCTTGTCGTCGGCGAACTTGGCGAGTTTGCTCAGATCGCCGGTGCTGCGCCAGTCGGTGCCGATCACATCGTCGAGCAGGCTGGCGAGCGCGGGGTTGGCCCCATGGATCCAGCGGCGGAAGGTGATGCCGTTGGTCTTGTTGGAGAACTTCTTGGGATAGATCTCGTAGAACGGATGAAGCTCGGTGTCCTCCAGGATCTTGGTGTGGAGGGCGGCTACGCCGTTGATGGAGAAGCCAAAGTGGATGTCCATGTGGGCCATGTGGACGGTGTCGTGCTCGTCGATGATGGCGACGCGCGGGTCATCGTGCTCGGCCTTCGCGATCTCATCGAGCTTGACGATAATGTCGGCGATGGCAGGGGAGACCTTCTGCAGGCTGGCGAGCGGCCACTTCTCGAGCGCCTCGGCAAGAATCGTGTGGTTAGTGTAGGCGACCATGGAGCGTACGATGGTCACGGCCTCGTCAAACTCGATGCCATGCTCGGTGGTGAGCAAGCGAATGAGCTCGGGGATGACCATGGTGGGGTGCGTGTCGTTAATTTGGACCACGGCATAGTCGGCCAGATCGTGCAGGTTGCTGCCGCGCTCGACGGCCTCGTCGATCAGGAGCTGGGCGGCGTTGCTCACCATGAAGTACTCTTGATAGATGCGAAGTAGGCGGCCCTGCTCGTCGGAATCGTCGGGGTAGAGGAACAAGGTGAGGTTCTTGGCGATCTCGGTCTTGTCGAAGTCGATGGAGCTGCCGGGGACCAGGCCGTCGTCGACGCTCGCCAGGTCGAACAGGCGCAGGCGGTTCTTGGTGGGCTGGCCGTAACCGGGCACATCGATGTTGACGAGCTTGGAAGTAACGGCAAAATCGCCGAACTCGACGGTGTAGGAGCGGTCATCGTCGACTAGGATGTCCTGCTCACCGAGCCACTCGTCGGGGACGGCCTTCTGCTGGTTGTCGACAAAGCGCTGACGGAACAGACCGTAGTGATAGTTGAGGCCCACGCCATCGCCGGTCAAGCCCAGCGTGGCGATGGAATCCAGGAAGCATGCGGCCAAGCGGCCCAGGCCGCCGTTGCCGAGTGACGGCTCGACCTCGAACTCCTCGATCTTGTTGAGGTCGTGGCCTGCGGCGGTGAGCTGGTCCTTAACCTCGTCGTAGATGCCGAGGTCAATCATATTGTTGATGAGCAGCTTGCCGATCAAAAATTCGGCGGAAATGTAATAGAGCTTTTTCTTGCCGTTGTTGAGCGGGCAGGCGGCGGAGCGCTCCTGCACGAGTTTGACCAGCAGCTTGTAAATGCGACGGTCGTCGAGCTGCTCGAGCGAGGTGCCAAAAGACTGCTCGGCGAGTTCCATGAGGTTAATTCGGGGCATGTTTTCTCCTGTGATGGGTTGTTTCATGTCTGCAATTCATAAGAAGCCCGCGCGAGGGGATTGGGGTGGCCTCGCACGGGAAAAGCAAGCGCGTCCGCACGGTGGGGAGGGGTCGGGCGCGGTGGCTCCTATTGAGGAAGCTCGATTTCGGCTTCCGACGGGATGCGGAAGTAGGTCTCGGTCCAGTCGGTGAGTTTGTGCTCGAGCTCGCGGGTGATGGCGCCGTCGAGCATGCGCCAGGTCCAGTTGCCGCCCAGCGTGGCAGGGGTGTTGATGCGCGCCTCGTTGCCCAAGTTGAGCAGGTCCTGCATGGTGTAGATGCACGTGTCGCTTACGCTGGCGGCGATGGTGCGATTGAGTGCATCTGCCATGGGTTCGCCGGCCTGCTGATGGGTGTACAGGGCTGCCTGCTCGCGCTGACGCGGGGTGGCCGTTCCCTCAAACCAACCGCGCGCCGTCTCGTTGTCGTGGGTGCCCACATAGGCGACGGTGTTGGCGATGTAGTTATGCGGCAGGTAGTACGAGTTGGTGCCCTCAAAGGCAAACTGCAGGATCTTCATGCCGGGGAAGCCCGAGTTGTCGCGCATGTCGATGACGCCGGGGGTGAGGAAGCCCAGGTCCTCGGCGATGATGGGCAGCGTGCCGAGCTTTTCCTCGAGCGTCTTGAAGAACTTGAGGCCGGGACCCTGCGTCCACGAACCGTAGGACGAATCGGGCGAGGAGAACGGCACCTCCCAATAGGCCTCGAAGCCGCGGAAGTGATCCAGGCGGATGACGTCGTACATGTCGAGGGCGGCGCGAATGCGGCCCTCCCACCAGGAGAAGCCGTCGGACTCCATGGCGTCCCAGTCGTAGATGGGGTTGCCCCAGTACTGGCCGGTGGCCGAGAACTGGTCGGGCGGCGTGCCGGCGACGCTCACGGGATTGCCGGCGGCGTTGATCTTAAAGAGCTCAGGCGTCGCCCACATCTCGACGGAGTCACGCGAGACATAGATGGGCAGGTCGCCGATGATGAGAATGTCGCGCTCGTTGGCATAGGCCTTGAGGCGGCTCCACTGGCGATCGAAGAAGTACTGCGTCATCTGGTGGTAGAGCATACGCGCCGGATGGTCGGCGCAGACCTTGGCGGAAGCCTCGCCGCGGGTGCGGAGCTCCGCGGGCCACTCCCAAAACGCCTTGAGACCGCACTCCTCTTTGACGGTCATGAACTCACAGTAGGGGATGAGCCAGTCCTCGTTGGCCTGGATAAAGTCATCGAAATTGGCCGGCTTGTCGGCAGCAAAGCGCTCAGCGGCGCGGTCGAGAATCTGACGGCGGCCGCCAAAGATAGCACCGTAGTCGACATTGCTGGGGTCGGATCCCAGATACACGCCATCGATATCGCGCTGCTCCAGATACCCTGCCTCGATAAGCTCGGCAAAGTCGATAAAGTTGGGGTTGCCTGCGCGGGCCGAGAACGACTGATAGGGCGAATCGCCATAGCTGGTCGTCGTAAGGGGCAGAATCTGCCAGTAATGTTGTTTGCACGAGGCGAGAAAATCGACGAAGTCGTAGGCATTCCAGCCAAAGCCGCCGATTCCGTATGGTCCGGGCAGAGATGAGACGGGCATGAGGACGCCGCTTGCACGCTCCATGAATGCGCTCACCAACCTTCTTGTTGTGGGGTCGGCCTGCCGATGGGTGTGCAGTCCGCCTCCGATGTTCTGATTCGATACGCCTATTGTAAAACATGTTGTTTAAACATGTACAGGCAAGATAAAAAAGTTGGTCGATTTTCGGCGAATGGTTACATGCCATGAAAAAGCCCCGACCTCACAACGTGAGATCGGGGCAAGAGCGGTATGTGGGTTTTTGCTACTCGGCGTCGGCGAAGCCGTTGGGGTTGTGGCTCTGCCAGTTCCAGCTATCGCGGCACATGTCCGCGATGTCGTACTGGGCCTTCCAGCCCATCATGCGCTCGGCCTTGGAGGCATCGCACCAGTTGGCAGCGATGTCGCCGGCGCGGCGCTCGCGGATCACGTAGGGCAGCTCCTTGCCACAAGCCTTGGAGAAGGCAGCGACGACCTCGAGTACCGAGGTGCCGGTGCCGGTGCCCAGGTTAAAGATCTCGACGCCGGTCTTGCCGTTCATCCAGTTAAGGGCGGCAACATGACCCGAGGCCAGGTCGCACACGTGGATGTAGTCGCGCACGCCGGTGCCGTCGGGGGTGGGGTAGTCGTTGCCAAAGACCTGAACGGCCTCGAGCTTGCCCACGGCAACCTGGGCGACATAGGGCACCAGGTTGTTGGGGATGCCCTTGGGATCCTCGCCGATCAGGCCCGACGGATGGGCGCCGATGGGATTGAAATAACGGAGTAACACGACGTCCCACTCGGGGTCGGCGGTGTGGACGTCCATAAGGATCTGCTCGATCATCCACTTGGTCCAACCATAGGGGTTGGTCGCGGGCTTCTTAGGATCCTCCTCGGTGACGGGCGGGTTGTCCGGGTCGCCGTAGACGGTCGAGGAGCTCGAGAAGATGATGGACTTGCAGCCATGGTTGCGCATGACGTCGATGAGCACCAGGGTGTTCTCGATGTTGTTGTGGTAGTACTCGACGGGCTTGCTCACCGACTCGCCGACGGCCTTAAAGCCGGCAAAGTGGATGACGCGGTCGATCTGATGGGTATCGAAGATCTTGTTCATCGCATCGCGGTCGAGCACGTTGGCCTCGTAGAAGGTGAGGTTCTTGGCGGCCTCGTCGCCCACGATGGTCTTGACGCGGTCGACGGCGACGGCGCTGGAGTTGGAGAGATCATCGACGATGACGACCTGGTAGCCACCCTCGAGCAGCTGAACGACGGTGTGCGAGCCGATAAAGCCGGCGCCACCGGTAACGAGGACACAGGTGTCTTTGGGGTCGAGTGCTTTGGACATGTAGTCTCCTATCGAATCAGGAACACTTCTTCAGGGGAGTATAGCGCAGGCAGGGACGCCCAAATCGTGCGCTGTAGGAAAAGCAGAGGATTGTGCTAACGTACTCATAGAAGAGCTTGCGTACGCATAACCTGATCTTTGGCATTTGCTTACGAGCCGCTGACCTTGCAGTTTCCTGCCGTTCGTGGAAATCGTTGGGACGCGCCATATGTACGCTAATATGTATGAGTTGAGCGACATATAAATAAGCATGTAACGGAGTACATATGTCACCAAACAGCGATTCCATCCTTTCCCAGGAGCTCTCGCGCCGCACTGCCCTCAAGGCCCTGTTCGGCGCCGCTTCTGCGGCAGTTCTTTTTGGCCTGCCCGCTCGCGCCCATGCGGCGGAGGCTTCCAAAGAAACCACCGATAAACTGAATGCCGCCCAGGCCCAGCTCGACGAGGTTCAGGCCCAGCTCGACAGCATCGCAAATGAGTATGCGGCGCTGGCCAACAAGAATGCCCAGACCCTCAACGACATCGAGAATGTCCAGGGCAAGATTGACGACACGCAGGCCCAGATCGATGAAAAGAAGGCCGAGCTCAAGAAGAAGCGCAACGACCTTTCCGATCGCGTGGCCGCCAGCTACAAGTCCGGCGGCACGAACATCCTGTCGCTGCTGCTGGCCTCTGGCTCGTTTGAGGAACTCGTCGCCAACGCGCATTACGTTGAGAAGATCAACAAGAGCGACCGCGACGCCATCGAGGACATTCAGACCATCCAGGAAGAGCTCGATGCGCAAAAGACCGAGCTCGAGTCGCAGAAGGCCGACTTAGAGAAGCTCAAGGACCAGCAGACTGCCCAGATGCAGGACATGCAGGCCAAGCAGCAAGAAGTCCAGACCGTGCTGAACGGTCTTTCCGACGACGTCAAGGAGCTCATGGCTCAGCGCGATTCCGAGATCCTCGCTGCCGCCCAGGCTGAGGAGGCCGCTAGGAAGGCTGCCGCTGCCGCGGCTGCCGCGAACAAGAACAATTCCTACTCGGGTGGTTCGAGCTCGGGTGGTGGATCGTACGCGCCCGGAACTCCGCAGCAGAATGCCGGCTCGGGCAAGCAGCAGGCTGTCGTCAACGCGTGCTACTCCACGCCTTCGCCGGGTCAGAACTGGTGCGCGGCGTGGGTTACCAATGTCTTCCGTAACGCCGGCGTTGGCTACTTTGGCGGCAACGCCTGCGACATGTTCAACGCCTGGTGCTATAGCTCCGACCGCTCGGCGCTGCAGGTGGGCATGATCGTGGCCGATTCCTCGCACAGCGGCACGGGTGCTCCGGGCCTTATCTACGGTCATGTGGGTATCTACGTTGGCGGCGGCATCGTTATGAGCAACGAGGGCGCCATTACGTCTAAGTCGCTTGACTCGTTTATTAGCTTCTATGGCACTGGCTCTGGCGTGCGTTGGGGCTGGCTCGGCGGTATTGCGCTGTCGTAGCTGCGGCTTGGTCCGGGACAGTCCGAGAGGCATAAGGTTGCCTGCTCGGGCAGTCCTGCTCGCACGGAGAGCACATTAAGTGCTCTCCGGCTCGTGCGGAACTCGCGATCAACCTTATGCCTCTCGGACTGTCCCGGCCCTCTCGGATTCGGGGCGCGACACACCGGACTGGGTTATCTGAATAAATATGGTGAAGGCCCCTTTCGGGGCCTTCTCTTTTAGAGGAATTCGCCGACTCGGTGGACTTCGGGTTCTAGGTCTACGTTGAATTGGTCTTTGACGGTTGCCTGGATGTGGCGGATGAGTTCGTCGACATCGGCGGCGGTGGCGTGGTCGGCGTTGACGATGAAGCCGCAGTGCTTCTCGCTCACCTGCGCGCCGCCAACGGCGTGTCCTCGCAGGCCGGCATCCATGATGAGTTTGCCGGCAAAGTAACCCTCGGGGCGCTTGAAAGTGGAGCCGGCACTCGGCATGTCGAGCGGCTGCTTGTCCTCGCGGCGCTGGCGGTAGTCGTCCATGTCGGCCTTGATCATCGCGGCGTTGCCCGGGGCGAG
>CATZKS010000083.1 GCA_958421035.1 uncultured Collinsella sp.
AGACGTCCCGTTGCTCGCTCCAATTCCAAAATGTTAGGTTAATGCCTGCTGCCCATACTTGCACCTGCGCACGGTACAATGGTTGGGTTACGACCAACGTGCCAATAACCAAAAAGGAGCCGCTATGATCGATCGCTATACCCGCCCGGAGATGGGACACATCTTCTCCCTCGAGAACAAGTACGCCATTTGGCAGGAGATCGAGGTCTTGGCCTGCGAGGCCCAGGCGGAGCTCGGCAAGATCGGTATTTCCAAAGACGAGGCCCAGTGGATCCGCGACCATGCCAACTTTGAGAAGGCGAAGGTCGATGAGATCGAGGAAGTCACGCGCCACGACGTCATTGCCTTCCTGACCAACATGAAGGAATACATCGATGCCGATGTTCCCGAGGATGACCCCAAGCCCAGCCGCTGGGTTCACTATGGCATGACCAGCTCCGATCTGGGCGACACGGCCCTGTGCTACCAGCTCACCCAGGCCTGCGACCTGATCATCGAGGACGTCAAAAAACTCGGCGAGATCTGCAAGCGTCGCGCCTTTGAGGAGCGCAACACGCTCTGCGCCGGCCGTACTCATGGCATCCATGCCGAGCCGATGACCTTTGGCATGAAGTTTGGCTCTTGGGCCTGGGAGCTCAAGCGCGATCTGGACCGTCTTGAGGATGCCCGCAAGAACGTTGCCTTTGGTGCCATCTCGGGCGCTGTCGGCACGTACAGCTCCATCGAGCCGTTTGTCGAGGAGTACGTCTGCGAGCACCTGGGCCTGGTTCACGACCCGCTGTCCACGCAGGTTATCAGCCGCGACCATCACGCCTATCTCGCCGGCGTTCTCGCCACCACCGCAGCCACCTGCGAGCGCATCGCGACCGAGGTCCGCAATCTGCAGAAGACTGATACGCTCGAGGCCGAGGAGCCGTTCCGTAAGGGCCAAAAGGGCAGCTCCGCCATGCCGCACAAGCGCAATCCCATCACCATGGAGAAGGTCTGCGGTCTGTCGCGCGTCGTGAAGTCCAACGCCCAGGTTGCCTTCGATAACGTCGCCCTGTGGCACGAGCGTGACATTTCGCACTCCTCTGCCGAGCGCGTCGCCCAGGCCGATAGCTTCATCGCCCTCGACCACATGTTCCAGTGCCTCATCCGCGTTATCGACGGCCTGCAGCTGTATCCCGCCCGCATGATGGCCAACCTCAATAAGACCCGCGGCCTCATCTTCTCTTCCAAGGTACTGCTCGCCCTCGTCGACACGGGCATCACCCGCGAGGACGCGTACGCCATTGTGCAGGAGAACGCTATGGCAACCTGGCACGAGGTACAGGATTGTGTCTCCGGCCCCACCTTTAAGGAGCGTCTCGAGGCCGACCCGCGCTGCACCGTCAGTCAGGAGAAGCTCGACGAGATCTTTGATCCGTGGGACTTCCTCACCCGTATCGACACGGTCTTTGATCGTCTGGAGCAGCTGAGCTTCGAGTAGGTTCGGGCATACCGTTAGCTTTTTAGGGCGCTTTGCTGGTAATGTGTGTTGCCGGCAAAGCGCCTCGTTGCATTTAGGGAAAGACGGGGATAATAGTCGTCTCGAATAACATTCTGAGAGGGGATCGCATGATTTCGTTTGATTACAAGCCTCAGGGCGTGTGTGCTCGCAATATTCACCTTGATCTTTCCGATGACGGCAACAAGGTGATGGGCGTTGAGTTTACCGGCGGCTGCGACGGCAATCTCAAGGCTATCTCCAAGCTGGTCGAGGGCGCTCCTGCCGATCGCGTAATCGAGGTTCTTGCCGGTAATACCTGCGGTATGAAAAAGACCTCCTGCGCCGACCAGCTTACGCGCGCTATCGAGGCCGCTCGCACCGAGATCGCCTAATGGGTATCGCCGATCACATCAAGAACGGAATATCGCGTCGCGGCTTTGTACTCGGTGGGGCTGCCGCGGGCGCTGCCACGGTGCTTGCCGGATGCTCGAAAAAAACGGGCACCAGCGATGATGCCGCCGGCGAGCCGCAGGTTATCAAGGATGATTCCAAAATCATCTCGATTACGGATGAGTACGAGGCAGTCGACATCGATCTTGAGCCGGCGGCGTCATGGACGCTGCCTCTGGGTACGCTGCTGTACTACTGCGACGGCGATTACGCCGCGGCGATGATGGCGCCCGCATCGGCACTGCACGCCAACACACTCGGTGTGCTCAACCTGGGCGATGGCTCGCTTACCACATTAATCGAGGATCCTATCGAGGGCACGGGATATGCATTCTACGATGTCCGTGCCGGCGACAGCGTATTCGCGTGGGTTGAGATGAACTTTGCCAATTCATCGTGGAAGCTCTACGGTCAAAATCTGTCGGGCGCTTCGCTCTCTGGCGACGTGGTTGAGCTCGATCGAGGTGGCAAGGACTATGATCCGCCGCTGTTTACGGCGTTCGGGTCATCAGTCATCTGGTATAAAATGCCCTCGGCAGGTGGCAATAAAACGAGTAGCGATTCGTTTTGCTATCGTCGCTCGCTTGATGAATCCAAGGCCGAGACAATTTGGAAATCGACGGGCCGCTTTGCATCGGCCCCGCGCGCGAGCGACGGCATTTTGACCATCTCGCCGCGTGTCCGCAACGACGAGGGCGTCTACTACGGCATAACGGCAATCGATCTGACCGACGGCAACAACACCAAACGTGCCCAGCTAGTCCTCCCCTCGTCAGTTTCGCCTTTCGAGGCCGTATATATGGGCGATACCTTCGTGTTTTCTATCGAGGCGACCTATAGTGGCGTGGGCAGCCTGGGCAATATGGGCACGTATATCGGTAATGAGGGAGGGCCGTATCTCTTTCTGTCACGCGAGCCGCTCGCATGTGCGGCTGGCAAGAAGAATAAATACCTTGTTAAGGTACAGGCGTCGCATTTCCTGATCGACGCCTCTGCCAAGACCTATGGCTCGCTGCTGTCGCCCGACCGCGCTTTGGAGTATGGCGATTATCCAGCTACGGCGGGAAAATCGGACTCATTCCTTACGTACGCCACGGTGCGCAACAGCCAGGGTATACCAGAGACGGTCACTGCGCGCCTATTCTCTCTTTAAGCTTAGAGGGGTTAAAAAGGCGCCAACAGGGGAATAAACGCGTTGTAATTGTGAGTACCGCCTGCCGAGCTGCCGCGTCATAGCGGCATCCGGCGGGCTCAGGTGCGTTAAAATGGGCTTGTTCTTAGCTAATTGAGACAGGGGGGCCGTGTTATGGCTTCAGATGCAAAAAAGATTCTGCTGGTCGAGGATGAGAAGGCAATCCGTGACGCCGTCGCTGCCTATCTCGAGCGCGAAGGCTACTGGGTTGTGGGCGTCGGCGACGGCCAGTCCGCGATCGAGGAGTTCGAGAAGCATCAGTTCGACCTGGTCGTGCTCGACCTTATGCTCCCCAAGATCCCCGGCGAGCGCGTTTGCCGCACCATTCGCGATACCTCGGATGTCCCCATCATCATGCTGACGGCTAAGGGCGAGATCGAGGACCGTATTATCGGTCTTGAGCTCGGCGCCGACGACTATCTGATTAAGCCGTTCTCGCCGCGCGAGCTCGTCGCTCGCGTTCGCGCTCTGTTCCGCCGTGCCCATCAGGCCGACGAGCCCGCCGTCGAGGTACTCGACTTCGGCGATCTGGTCATCGATATCTCGGGCCACAAGATCTTGGTCGAGGGCAAGGAAGTCGATCTGACGGCTTCCGAGTTCAAGCTGCTCACCACGCTTGCCCGCCATCCCGGCCGTGTGTATAACCGCATGGAGCTGGTCGAGAAAGTGCTCGGGTATGACTTTGAGGGCTATGAGCGCACCATCGATAGCCACGTGAAGAATCTTCGCGCCAAGCTGGGCGATGATCCCAAGAAGCCCAAGTGGCTCTACACCGTCCATGGTGTCGGCTATCGCTTCGAGGCTCCGGCCAAGACCGATAAGTCGGACGAGAAATAGGGAAATCACATATGACACCTGCGCGCTTTGAAATCGGACAAAAGCACAAGCAGGAGAGCGAGGCGGGTTCCAAGGCTAGTTGGAACACGCCTCGTTCCGATTCACGGCCAACGATGAGCTATCCCTCGCGCATGGCACTTGCTTTTGCTCTGACATCGCTCATGACGGTATTGGTGCTGGTGGGCGTTGTCTCTGTTGTGTGGGGCACGGTCTTTTCGGATTACACACGCTCCAATATCGTCGAAATCGCAAATTCCGCTGCCGAGAAGTTGGCGACCTCATATGAGGAAAACGGCTCTTGGACCGCGGGAGAACTGCGCACGGTCGCAACGTCGAGTTTGGTTTCCGACGATCTGGGCATGCAGGTCGTCAATAAAAAGGGCGTGATCGTTTATGACGATTCCTGGCCCTCGGCAAGCGCCACCGCCGATGTACGCGAAAACCAGGCTACGACCGACGACGCGAGCGGCAAGAGGGCATCGCATAGCCCGGTCTCCTCTGCTCCAACCGACTCCGATAGCGTTGCTAACGTCGAGATTGTAACGTCTTCCGGCGAGCATGTCGGACAGGTAAAGCTGTGGGCCATCGGCTCCGACGCTCTGCTCACCAAGGCGGACTCTGCGTTTAGGGAGAAGACCTTTAACGCCATGGCCCTCGCCGCGGTTGTTGCAATCTGCATTTCGGTCGTTATCGGATCGCTCGTGTCGCGCATGCTCACCAAGCCGATTCATCGCATCACCAGTACCGCAAAGCAAATCCGTGACGGCGACCTGTCGGCTCGCACGGGACTGCGCGGTGATGACGAGATCGATCAGCTGGGTGAGACCTTCGATGAGATGGCCACTTCGCTCGAGAAGGATATGAAACACGAGAAGCGCCTGACCTCAGACGTTGCACACGAGCTTCGCACGCCGCTTATGGCCATGCTCGCAACGGTCGAGGCCATGCAGGATGGCGTGTATCCCACCGACGATGAGCATTTGGAGACCGTTGCTTCCGAGACGCGTCGCCTGGCTCGTCTGGTGCAGCAGATGCTCGACCTGTCGCGCATGGAAAACAGCACGGCTCCGCTCAACCTTGAGCCGGTGGACATGGTTCCTTTCGTGCGTTCCATCGTCAATGCCCAGGAGCGCCTGTTTGTCGACCGCGATCTGCGCCTGCGCTTTGCGGACGAGACCCAGGGTCACGACGATGTCGTCGAGGCCGATCCCGACATGATCACGCAATGTGTTATCAACCTCATGAGCAACGCCATGCGCTACACCCCCGAGGGCGGTTGGGTCGTGGTGTCGGTGCTCAGTGACCGCAAGCACGTCAGCATTGCCGTTTCTGATACCGGCATCGGTATTGCCAAGGACGATCTGTCGCGCATCTTCGGGCGGTTTTGGCGCGCCGATGCCAGCCGCGCCCGCGAAGCTGGCGGCCTGGGCGTGGGCCTCGCCGTGACTAAACAGATCGTCGAGCGCCATCATGGCTACATTTCCGTGGAGTCGGAGCTTGGAAAGGGTACGACTTTTACAATTCATCTGCCCCGCGAGCACACGGCAGACGCGGCATCTACTACAATGGAGCACTAGCTTTTCGCTATTCGGTGAAGGAGGGGCTGCGTCCCTGCCGCTCCGAGTTTGCGAAAACATGCGGGAAAGAACCCGCATTTCTGTCGTATTTAGGTAAGGAGTGACTCACGTGACAACGATGGAGCGTCGTCCGGATTCCCGTGGCAAGGTTCGTGATATTTACGATGCCGGTGAAAACCTGCTGATGGTCGCCACCGACCGCATTTCTGCGTTCGACTTCATTCTTCCCGACGAGATTCCGTTTAAGGGAGAGGTGCTCAATCGCATCTCGGCATTCTGGTTCGATAAGTTTGCCGACATCGTCCCCAACCATCTCGTTTCCATCGACCCGGCGGATTTCCCCGAGGAGTTTGCTGAGTATCGTGACTACCTCGCTGGCCGCGCCATGCTGGTTAAGAAGGCCCAGACGATTCCTATCGAGTGCATCGTCCGCGGCTATCTGACCGGTTCGGGCAAGAAGACCTACGACGATAACGGCACCGTCTGCGGCATCCAGCTGCCTGAGGGCCTGACCGAGGCTTCCAAGCTTCCTGAGCCGCTGTTCACGCCGTCCACGAAGGCCGAGATCGGTGACCACGACGAGAACATCTCGTTCGAGCGTTGCTGCGAGATCGTGGGCGAGGACATCGCCACGCAGATTCGCGACCTTTCCCTCAAGATCTACAAGGCTGCCGCCGAGTACGCCGCGACCCGTGGCATCATCATTGCCGACACCAAGTTCGAGTTTGGTGTCATCGATGGCAATGTCACGCTGATCGACGAGTGTCTCACGCCCGACTCCAGCCGTTTCTGGCCTGCTGCCAGCTACGAGGAGGGCAAGATCCAGCCTAGCTACGACAAGCAATTCGTCCGCAATTGGCTCAAGGCCAACTGGGATATGACGGGGGAGACCCCGCACCTGCCCGCCGAGGTCATCGATGGCACGTCCGAGCGCTATCGCGAGGCCTTCCAGATCATCACGGGCTCCCAGTTCACAAGCATGAAGGAGAACGCATAAGTGAGTACCCGTAGCGCCACGAACAAGCGCACGCAATCCCGCGAAGTTACCGGGGTTGCGCGCAAGTCTGCCGCATCTGCTAAGCCCGCCCGCCAAGCAGCGAGCTCCGTTCGCGTCGTGCCGGCTTCGTCTAAGGCACGCCGCAAAGAGCTCGAGAAGGGCGAGAACCTCGAGGGCCTCTCTAAAGAGGAGAAGCGCGCCCGCAAGGCTAAGCAGCGCGCCAAGGAGGACCGCATCTATACGGTGTCGAATATCCTCCTCAAGCAGGACGAGGACTACACCAAGCGCCGTCGCATCTGGTGGATTGTGCTCGCCATTGGCATGGTGCTCGTCGTGGCAATTTGGGCCTCGCTGTACTTCGCTCCCGCTGGCATGGTGTCCAGCCCTGTCCAGATGGTCGCCATTGTTTTGTCCTACGTCATCATTTTGGGCGACTTTATCTATGACTTCGCTCGTATTCGTCCCTTGCGCAACATGTACCGCGCGCAGGCCGAGGGCATGTCCGAGAACAAGCTCAACGCTCTTATTGAGCGCGCGGCTGCCGAGGAGGACAAGAAGGACTCCAAGAAGAAGTAGCGTTTGCATACATACTTATCGCTAAGATATAAGGCGCGTCGTTTTTGCGGCGCGCCTTTTTACTGTTCTATAGATAGATGGAGTGGCACATGATTCGAGCTGCCCTGACGGTCGAAGAGGCTCTGGAGGGCATGAAGGCCCTGGAGCCCAAGATTAAAAACTACGCGCGCCTGGTCGTCCGCAAGGGCGTAAACGTCAAGCCCGGCCAGGAGGTCGTCGTTCAGTCTCCGGTCGAGTGCGCGCCATTTGCGCGCGTGGTGGTCGCGGAGGCCTATGCTGCCGGCGCCGGCCACGTGACGGTCATTTGGGCCGATGATGCCGTGACGAGGCTCACGTACGAGCATGTCGAGAAAAGCTATTTTGAGCAGACGCCCGAGTGGAAGCGCATGCAGCTGGATTCCTTGGCCCAGGATGGTGCCTGCTTTGTCTTTATCGAGGGTGCGGATCCTGCGGCCCTCAAGGGCATCGATCCAGCCAAGCCGGCCGCGGCATCAAAGGCGAGGAATACGCAGTGCAAAGTTTTCCGCCGTGGACTGGATTACAACATCAATCCGTGGTGCATCGCCGGCGCTCCGGTCGTGGCTTGGGCGCACGAGGTGTTCCCGGGAGACGCCGATGAGGTTGCAATCTATAAGCTGTGGAATGCGATTCTGCACACCGCGCGCGCCGATGGCCAGGACCCAGAGAGCGACTGGGAACTCCATGACGCCGCATTCGAAAAGAACCTGCGCTTCCTGAACGACAATCGTTTCGACTACCTGCACTACACCGCGGCAAATGGAACCGATTTGACGATTGGCATGACGAAGGGTCACGAGTGGGCCGGCGGCAAGGGCAAGACGCCCGATGGACACCCCTTCTTCCCCAACATTCCCACCGAGGAAGTCTTCACCTCACCCGATCGCATGCGCGCCGACGGTATCGTGTACTCGGCCATGCCGCTCATCCACCACGGCAATAAGGTCGACGATTTTTGGATTAAGTTCGAGGGCGGCCGCGTGGTGGACTACGACGCCCGCGTGGGCAAGGCAACGCTTGCGAGCATTATTGACACCGATGAAGGTGCCGCTCATCTGGGCGAGGTCGCGCTCATTTCCAAGAACACTCCGATCCGCGAAAGCGGCGTTCTGTTCTATGACACACTCTATGACGAGAACGCTAGCTGCCATCTCGCGCTAGGTGTCGGTTTCCCCGAATGCATCGAGGGTGGGTACGACATGTCCAAGGAAGAGCTCCTGGAGCATGGCGTTAACGTCTCGAGCACGCACGTCGATTTTATGATCGGCACGGACGACATCGATATTACGGGCATTACGCCTGATGGACGTGAAGTTGTGATTTTCCAGAACGGCCAATGGAGTTGGGAATAGTCCCAGACCGTGGTACAATGCCACCCGCGGGCCGTTAGCTCAGCTGGCAGAGCAGGGGACTTTTAATCCCAAGGTCCAGGGTTCGAACCCCTGACGGCCCACCATAGAAAAGAAAGCGATCGACTCCGGTTGGTCGCTTTTTTGTTGCCGCGACATGGGTTCGAACCCGTATCTATCTATATATAAGAACGCTTGGCGAACAAAACCCGCCTTTTACCGATGGGAAACAAATAGCTGATGCCTTTGGAGTAAAGTGGCGCTCCAGAGATGACCGATGCCTTAACACCTATAAACCAGCTGGTCATCGCCAATATCAGAAGCTGCTGCTTCGAATACGGCCTCAGCGAAGCAACTGAGGGTTCTATTTATTTGTGAACAAAATATGGAGTGCCAGATTCCCGCCCACGGCGCCCCTCCGGTCTGGCAATATATCTCCTTGCCGCGCGGCCCGGTGGAACCG
>CATZKS010000084.1 GCA_958421035.1 uncultured Collinsella sp.
TCTTCACGGCCCTGCTGACCGCCGTCACCACGACGGGGCGTATCTGCACGATCGTATCGAGCGTGCTCTCTGTAGTGCTTTACAACTTCTGCTTTGTCACGCCTCTGTTTTCGCTCGCCAGCTACGACCGAAGCTATCTGGTCACGTTCGGCATCATGTTCGCCACCGCTATGGTCGCCGGCGAGTTAACTGCGCGCATCGCCGACAACGCCCGTACATCCGCCGAGAACGCATTCAAAACGCGCGTACTCCTCGAAACGAACCAGCTCTTGCAGCAAGCCCATAGCGCGGAGGAGTGCGCCCGCGTCGCCATGAACCAACTCGTCAAACTGCTAAAACTCGACGTGGTCTTCTACCCCGCCGAACACGGCACGCTCGGCAAGGCGCTCTATGAGTCCGCTGGCACCGAAAACCGATCCGCGTCGCTGCTCACCGACTACGAGCGCGCCGTTGCAACCTGGACCTACACCAACAACAAGCGCGCGGGCGCAAGCACGCGGACCCTGCCTGAGGCGCGCTGTCTCTACCTCGCGGTTCGCACCGGCGACAAGGTATTCGGTGTCATCGGCATCGCCCTGGAGGGGCGCGAGATCGAAGCCTTCGAGCATTCGATCGTCCTATCTATCGTAGGTGAATGCGCCTTGGCGCTCGAAAGCGACCGGGCGGCGCAAGAGCGCGAAGAGGCTGCGGTCTTGGCGAAAAACGAGCAGCTGCGCGCCAACCTTTTACGCTCCATCGGCCACGATTTGAGGACACCCCTCACGGCTATATCCGGATCTGCGGCAATCCTTCGGAAGAGCGACGAGAAGCTCAGCCTCGAACAACGCTGCGATCTTGCCGATGCCATCTACGACGACTCCCTCTGGCTTATCGATACCGTGGAGAACCTCCTCGCCATCACACGCGTCGAGGACGGCACCATTCGCCTCAACTTAACATCCGAGCTCATCGACGAGGTCATCGAGGCCGCCCTCAGCCATGTCGCCCAAGCATCGCATGGACGTGCCGTCACCATCGAGCACACTGACGACATCCTGCTGGTACGCATCGACGTCCATCTCATCATGCAGGTGCTTACGAATCTCATCATGAACGCCTTCAAATACACGCCCGAGGACTCGTCTGTCACCATCAGCGCACGTCGCGAGGGCGCGTTCGTCGTGGTGGACGTCGCAGACGATGGGCCGGGTGTGGCAGACTGCGACAAGCCTCATATCTTTGAGCGCTTCTTCACCTCAAGCAATACGCGGCCCGTGGATTCGCGTCGAAGCATCGGCCTTGGCCTGTCGCTCTGCCGCTCCATCGTGGAGGCGCATGGCGGCGTCATCGAAGTTCGCGACAACCACCCCCATGGGGCCGTCTTCCGTTTTACCCTGCCCGCCGAGGAGATTGAGATTCATGAATAATGCCGCTAAGCCACGCATCCTCCTGGTCGAAGATGACCCGACCGTTCAAAACCTCGTTTCGACCGCGCTTGACCTCCACGGCTATGTCGTGAGCAAGGTTTGCAACGGCCAAGCCGCCATCATGGATGCGGTGTCGCACGGCCCCAGCCTCATCATGCTCGACCTCGGCCTTCCCGACATTGACGGTATCGAGGTCATCACGAAGATCCGAAGCTGGTCGGCAGTCCCCATTATCGTCATTTCGGCGCGCACCGAAGATTCCGACAAGATTGCAGCACTTGACGCAGGGGCAGACGACTACCTCACCAAGCCCTTTTCTGTGGATGAGTTGCTCGCGCGCGTCCGTGCGAATTTGAGGCGCTCCTCGATGGCGTCGAGCGAGTCGACAGAAGCGAGCACGTTCGACAACGGTCCGCTGCATATCGACTACGCCGCGGGATACGCGACGAAAGACGGACGCGAGCTCTCGCTCACCCCAACCGAGTACAAATTGCTCGTCCTTCTGGCGAAAAACGTCGACAAGGTGCTCACCCACACCTTCATCACCCGCGAGATATGGGGCACGAGCTGGGACAGCGATCTGGCGAGCCTGCGCGTGTTCATGCGCACCCTGCGTAAGAAGATCGAGGCAGACCCCTCTCACCCCAAAATGATTCAGACGCACATGGGTGTCGGGTACCGCATGCAGCGTCTCTAGCCCACCCCACAAAAAGTTGCGGTGGAATACGGAGTAGATAAGGCCTTTGACAGCCAAAACAGTCCGTATTTCACCGCAACTGATGGGCGGGATGGAGTTAAAGGCCCAGGTAGGTGGTCATGCCTTCGACGGCGAGCTTGGCACCAGCTACGGCATGGACCACGGTGAGCGGGCCGTTGACCACGTCGCCGGCGGCAAAGACGCCAGGCACGGTGGTCATGCCATGCTCGTCGACCGAAAGCAGGCCGCGATGGTCGGTCTCCAGACCACCCGTCGTAAGCACAAGCTTGTCTTTGGGCACCTGCGAAGCCGCAATCACAACTGTGTCGGCAGACGCATGGTCGAGCTCTTCCTCGTACCCCACCACGTTATTCTCCTCGTCGAAGATAGCCGTCTCGAAGACCGGACCGTTATCGTCGATGGCACAGATCGCCTTGCCGCACACAATCTCGGCACCATCGAGCTCGGTCAGCTCGACCTCGTCGTCGATGGCCGAGATATGGCGCGAGCGGGCATACACGGTGACCTTGCGAGCACCCGAGCGAAGCGCCGTACGGGCCACATCCATGGCTACGTTGCCGGCACCGATTACGGCCACGTTTTCGCCGATCGCCACGCTCGTGGGGTCAACGAGGTAGTCGATGCCAAAGAGCACATTGCCGCGCGACTCGCCGGGAATACCCAGCTTTCGAGCTCGCCAGGTGCCGGTACCAACAAAGACCGCATCGTAGCCGTCGCGCAGCAAGTCGTCGATGTGGAGCGCACCGCCGATGGTGGTCGAGGGGCGAACGCGCACGCCGAGCGAGCACATCACGTGGCGGTACTTTTGCACGAGCGAGCGCGGCAGGCGGAACTCGGGGATACCGTACTCCAGCACGCCGCCGATCTCGGGCCGCTGCTCAAAAACGGTGACGGCGCAACCCAGCTGCGCCATCTTAATGGCCACGGTCATACCGGCGGGGCCGGAGCCGACCACAGCGACCTGTTTGCCGCACGACGGCGCGGGTTTCCACTCTTTGCGGTCCAAATACGCCGTGGAGATATAGTTCTCGATGCTCGAAAAATGCACGGGCGCGCCCTTGCGGCCCTGGATGCACGCGCCCTCGCACTGGCCCGAATGGTTGCAAACCATGGAGCAGACCGCACTCAACGGGTTATTCTGGAACAGCAGCTCGCCCGCCTCTTGCAGACGGCGCTGCTTAAAGAGGTCGATAACCTGCGGAATGGGCGTCTGCACCGGACAGCCCTTTATTTGACAGAACGCCTTTTTGCAGCCCAGACAGCGATTTGCTTCCTCAACGATGTGGATAGGCACGCAATTCCCCTCTATCGACCTGGACGAAATCGGCTTCTTAAACCAATTTGCCCGAATTAATAACCATAGATACGTCAACAGTGCGGAAAAGGGCACCGAAAAGCATCTCACAAACGCGCAGTAGCAACCCTTCCCTCGCACGGAGCCACTGTGCAGCCCCGTCATCGAGATCAAAAGATTCGCCACCCCTACGAATGGCGAATCTCTCTACAGGCAGACGCCGTCTTTCCAGATACTGATCTCGTGGCAGCCGCGGCGCTCGGCACTCGTTAGCTTACCGCTCGCTGTATCCAGTACCAGCTGATACAGGTCGCGGGCAGCCTCGTCGAGTGTGCGTTCGCCTGTGGCAATCACGCCGGCGTTAAAGTCCATCCAGTTGGCCTTGTGGTCGCACAGACGCTGATTGGTGAACACCTTGAGGGTGGGCGCCGGTGCACCAAACGGCGTGCCGCGTCCAGTCGAGAACAGAATCACGTGACAGCCAGCAGCCGTCAACGCCGTGGTGGATACCATGTCGTTGCCCGGGCCGCACAACATGTTCAGGCCATGCTTGGTGACCTGACCGGCATACGGCAGCACGTCGACGATGGGTGCGGAGCCGCCCTTTTGCACGCAGCCGCAACTCTTGTCCTCGAGCGTGGTGATGCCACCGTCCTTGTTACCGGGACTCGGGTTCTCGTAGACCACCTCACCATGGCTAATAAAGTAATCCTTAAAACCGTTAAGCATGTCAGAGGCAGCGTTAAAGACCTGCTCGTTCTCGCAGCGATCGAGCAGGATGCTCTCCGCGCCAAACATCTCGGGCACTTCGGTGAGCACCGACGTGCCGCCACGGGCGACGACCATATCGCTCACGCGACCGATCGTGGGGTTGGCGGTAATGCCCGAAAGACCGTCAGAGCCGCCGCACTTAAGACCAATAACCAGCTCTGAGGCCGGAATGGGCTCACGCTTGGCCTGCTTGGCCAGGTCAGCCAGCTCGGACAGAATCTTGTGGCCCTCGATCTGCTCGTCGGCTACATCCTGGCAGGTGAGAAAACGAACGCGCTCGTGATCGAAGTCACCGAGCTCGTCGAGCACCTGCTGATGCGTGCAGTTCTCGCAACCGAGCGACAAGAACAGCACGCCCGCGGCGTTTGCGTGACGCGACAGCGCCACCAGCAGACGACGGGTCTGGGCATGGTCGGCGCCGGTCTGTGAGCAACCGAACGGATGCGGGAAGTAATAGACGCCCTCCAACGAGCCCTCGACCAGGTCCTGAGCCTGCTCGCACATGGCACGAGCGACTTCGTTGACGCAACCGACGGTGGGAATGATCCAAAGCTCATTGCGCGTGGCGGCACGACCGTCGGCACGGCGGAAGCCCATAAAGGTCTCGGCCTCGACCGGCTCAACGACCGGATGTGTCGGATTGTAGGCGTACTCGATCTCACCCGAGAGGTTGGTCTTCACGTTGTGCGTGTGCAGCCACTGGCCGGGCTGAATGTCCTTCGTCACGTGGCCGATGGGAAGACCGTACTTGATGACATCCTCACCGGCTGCAATGGCGCGCACGGCCATCTTGTGACCCTGCGGGATATCCTCCGCGGCAACGACCTCGCCCACGCCGGGAACCTCGACGGCAGCACCCTTGGCGAGCGGCGACAGCGCAACGATGACGTTGTCGGCCGGATTGATCTGGATAGTGTTCATTACAAAGAGTCCTAACCCTACAGGTTGAGCAGAAGTCGAGTGACGCCCGCCAGTTACCCGGCGGGCGTACAGAAGGATTTAGGCCTGAGCGTTCGCGAACGCCTGCTTGACGCCCTCGGAGCGCACGACGGCGAGAGCGTTGACGACAAACTCCTCCAGGCCGGCGATCTGCGTAAGATCCTCGCCCCACATTTGCTCGTTGGAGAGCACATCGTGCACCAGCTCGGCGTCGTCGGCGCCGGCGTGGGCAGCGTAGAAGTCGAGCACAAAGGCGTCGTCCTGAGCGGTGTACTCGGTGCCGTCGGAGCGACGCAGGTGCAGGCCGTCGCCCTCGCGGGACACGAGCTCCTGCGTGTAGAAGGAGATGAGCGTGGCCAGGCTCGTCGCCAGGCACTTGGGCAGGTTGCCGGTCTCGGCAGCGTAGTCCTTGAGCGTAGGCAGGTCGCGGGCACGCCACTTAGCCGTGGAGTTGAGGCAGATGGAGAGCAGCGCGTGGTCGATAAACGGGTTGTCGAAGCGGTTCTCAACAGCGGCGGCAAAGGCCTTGCAGTCCTCGACATCCAGGTCGGCGGCAAGCGTCGGAATGACCTCGTCGTAGAGCATAGTGTTCATGAAGCCGCGGACGGTCTCGTCGTGCATGCAATCGCGCACGATATCAAAGCCGGCAACCCAGGAACCCGGGACAAAGGCGGTGTGGGCGCCGTTGAGGATGCGGACCTTGCGCTTCTTGTACGGGGTGACGTCGGGGGTCACAAAGACACCCGGCAGACCGGCCTTCACGAAGGGCAGACGCTCCTTGAGCGATTCGTCACCCTGGATGCCCCACATCTGGAAGGGCTCACGCACGGCCAAGAACGGATCTTCATAGCCCAAGCGCTCGGCCACGGCAGCGGCCTCCTTGGGATCGCGGATGCGACCCGGAACGATGGTGTCGACGAGCGTGGTGCAGACGGTGCAGTCGTTGGCCATCCACTGCGAAAACTCGTCCTCCCAGCCCCAGTCGCTCACGTACTGGTTCATGATGCGCAGCAGCTCCTCGCCGTTATGGTCGATGAGCTCGCAGGCGAGCACGATGACGCCCTGCTTGCCGGCAGCCCAGCGGGCATGGAGCACCTGGGCAAGCTTGGCAGGGAAGCTCGCGGGGGGCATGTCGTCGGCCTTGCAGGACGGATCGTAGGCGATACCGGCCTCGGTGGTGTTGGAGACGATAATCTCCAGGTCGTCGGAAACGGCGACCTCCATCATGGCACGGTAGTCAGCCTCGCGATACGGATTGAGGCAACGGCTGCAGGCGCTGATCACGCGGGAATCGTCAACCGTGTCACCGTTCTCCTTGCCGCGCACCAGTACGGTGTACAGGCCATCCTGGGCATTGATACCATCGGCGAAATCGAAGGCGCCGCTGATGGGCTGCACCATGACGACCCTGCCGTTCCAACCGGTGGCCTCGTTGCCCATATCGAAGAAACGATCGACGAAGGCGCGCAGGAAATTGCCCTCGCCAAACTGTAGGACCTTCTCGGGGGCGTCCTTGGGCAGCACGTAGCCCTCGTAGCCGATCTTCTCGAGCGTCTCGTAGCTGATGTTATTCATAGAGGCTTTCCTCTCAACTCAAGTCCCGGTACGGCATCGCCGCACCGGGTTGCATTCATGATTTTTCAAGCAGCGGGGCTATTTATCGATCGTCTCGATAGTGCTCTCGCCGATCTTGCCGCGCTCCCAGCGACCATTCGACAGGTCGTTGGAAATGGAATTGAACTTCTTCTCGGTAATGTCGTAGAGAGCGAAGATAATCAAGGCTGCTACCAGAAGGGCGCAGGCGGGATAAATCGTCAGAGCGCCCTTGATGCCAAGCAGCGTGGCAGCCGTCTGGGGCTTATTTGCCACATATCCGGTAAGGGCAAGGATGCCGCCGGAAATGATCGCGGCAAGGGATTGCGCAAGCTTACGAGAAAAGTTGAACGCGGCGTAGGTCGTACCCTCCTTGCGGATTCCCGTGTGCCATTCACCGTAATCGATAACATCGGAAACCAAGTTCCAGGTGATACCGTTGGGGATGGCAAGCGCGACGTAGCCGATGGTGACGAAGATGATGAACGTCACGGTATTGGTCGGCAGGATGAAGTTGAGGCCGTTTGCCACGGCACCGACGATAAAGCAGGCAACGCACGTGCGCTTCTTGCCAAAATGCTTGACGAGCGTCGGGATGGCGAGAATGGCGACAACCGACGTTCCGATCATGATGCCGTTGACAATGGGCTGCAACGCGATGTTACCCAGGTTGTACTGGCAGAAATACACCATCATGGTGTTGTTGGTATTCATGGCCGAGATGGTAAACAGCGTAAGCAGGATAACTGCTCCCAGGTTCTTGTTGGTGAAAACGACCTTGAAATACGTGCTGAATGCGCTCGACTTCTTGCCGGCCTTTCCCGCAGCCTTCTCCTCGGCCTGTCGATCGATACGGATATGCTCGCGCGTTCCCAAAAAGCAGATGGCGAATCCGGCGATGCCACACAGTCCCATGACGACAGCTGCAATCGTATAGCCGTGCGGATTGCCGTCGAGCGTGTCGCCACCCGCAAAGAACAGGACCAATGGGATGAACGCTACGCCCGTGATGAGCTGTGCGCAGAGCGAACCGGCCTGGCGCGTTGACGCCATGTGCGCGCGGTCATCGACGTCACGCGTCATTACCGTGGCCAGAGATCCGTATGGCACGTTGGTGAAGCTGTATACGACGCCCCAGATCATGTAAGTTATCAGCGCATAGGCGATTTTACCCGCCATGGGAATATCGGGCGCAGTGAAGGTCACCACGGTTAGAACGGCAAGGATCACGGACGAAACCATCATGACCGGACGAAACCGACCGTGCTTGCCAATCTTCTTTCTACCGTCGACGAATGCACCGGCAATCGGGTCCATGAACGCATCGAAAATCTTGGTGACGGCGAAAATCAGGCTCACTACGCCTGGCGAAATCAGACAGATGTCAGTGTAGAACTTGGTCAGATATGCTTGACCAAGATCGAACATGAATCCGTTGCCCAAATCGCCAAAGCCATAGCAGATTTTCTCACGCCAGCTCAGCTTGATATCCTGCGAGCTCTGCATCGATCTCGAATCCGCCTGAGCAGACACGATCTGCTCGTTTTTCTGTTGCCCTGTTACCATATGGTCCCTCCCCTTTGCAACCGATTTCACCAATCGGAGCACATACAGATCTATGCTTCGGCGGTGTCCAGATCGAAGCCAAAGTAGCGAACGGAATTGTTGTAGCTGATATCGCGCACGATGGTGCCCAGCAGCTCCATGTCGGCCGGATACTTGCCCTGCTCAACCCACTCGCCGATCACGCTACACAGCACGCGACGGAAATACTCGTGGCGCGGGTAGGACAAGAAGGAGCGGGAGTCGGTGAGCATGCCGACAAAGTTGCCCAGGACGCCCTCGTTGGCCAGAGCCGTGAGCTGCTCGCGCATACCGACCTCGTTGTCGTTGAACCACCAGGCGGAACCGTTCTGGATCTTACCGGCGGTCGGAGCCTCCTGGAAACAGCCCATCACGGTATCGATCATGGTGTTGTCGATGGGGTTCAAGCTGTACAGGATGGTCTT
>CATZKS010000085.1 GCA_958421035.1 uncultured Collinsella sp.
CGCGTCGCACCATATAGCCTCCGCCCAGCGGCATCAGCTCGAGCTCGTCTATACCGCTCAAATCGTTTACCATGCTCGCTCCTCAACTCGACCGTATGGACACTGTAGCCGCAAGACCGTACAAGCCGCGCTATGAATAGAGCGACCTTGTGTTTTAGGGTGTCTTTTGGTACGCAAGCGGCAAGTTTTTGTACAGCGAGGGCCGATTGTTATTAATCCCCCGACTAATCGGTCTTTAAGCAGGTAAATGAGCTTGTCAGCTTGTCCCATCTAAGCGGCAGTGTAACGCAGATGAACAAGGTTCAGCCATGTCATTCAACTCGCCTAGCACCCGCTACCGTCTACGACCTTCTAGTGGCATTTTTGCATAGAATCTGGTATAGAATGAATCAAGCTGTTGGGCATCCGGCGTTCGTCAAGCTTGCGGCAAGATTTTGGTCAAGTGGGCAAAAAGGGATAGCAAAAAGGCCCCCGCAAAGCGGAGGCCTTAGGCAAGGTTATGTCGAGCTGCAGGATTCGCGCTACTCGCAGAGCGAAAGGGCGGCCTCGTCGGCAACGACAACGCAGTTGGTGTGCAGCTGCAGGATCGAAGCCGGGCACTCGGGCGTAACCGGACCATAGCACATGTCATGCACGGCCTGAGCCTTGGCCTCGCCGTTGGCGACGACCAGGATCATGCGGGCATACATGATGGTCTGGGTACCCATGGTGTAGGCCTGACGGGGAACATCGTCGATGCTGTCGAACAGGCGGCTGTTGGCCTGAATGGTGCTCTCAGTGAGGTCGACGCAGTGCGTACCCTTGGAGAAGTGGTCATCGGGCTCGTTGAAGCCGATGTGGCCGTTGTTGCCGATGCCGAGCAGCTGCAGATCCGGGTAACCGGCGTCGGCGACGATCTTGTCGTACTCAGAGCAGGCAGCGGCGGCGTCGGGGTTGGAACCATCGGGCACATGCGTGTTGTTCAGGTCGATGTTGATGTGATCGAAGAAGTTCTCACGCATGAAGTAGTGATAGCTCTGGGGATCGTCGTGCGAAAGGCCGCGATACTCGTCCAGGTTGTAGGTGCTAACCTCGGCAAAGTCGACGTCGCCCTTCGCGTACCAAGCAGCGAGCTGCTTGTAGGCACCGATCGGGGTGGAGCCGGTGGCAAGGCCCAGCACACAGTCGGGCTTGAGGATAACCTGCGCCGAGATGATATTAGCGGCCTTGCGGCTCATATCCTCGTAGTCTTTAGCTTTAATGATCTTCATTACGCGTCCTTTCTCGTACAAGAGAGGCAAGGCTCCCTTACAAGCACTTGCCCGCGGCCCGCGTCGGCCGCAACCAACGTGTGCGGCCACCAGGGCGAGGTCGCGTAATGTATGTGTCTCGTGTCTAGCCGCGTCGAGGCCCCTGCCCGTCCACGGTGACCCGAAGCTGTTTAGCCTCGGACAAATCCCATCTTGCCACGGAGGGCGTCCTCTTTCAAGGGCGCCCTCCGTAAACGTGTTTGAATTGTAGGCTAATGGCCACGTGCACTTGCTAGCGCTCGCGAGCAACGATGAGCTGGTCCATCTCTTCGACATGCACGCCAACGGAGCCCTTGATACTCGAGAACTCAACGGAGTTGCACACCAAGATGGGAACCGTCACATCGTAGCCCTCGGCAGCAATTGCCTCGCGATCGAACTCAATGAGTACATCGCCCTTATGGACGATGTCACCCACTTGCGCATGTACGGTAAAGTGCTTGCCCTCGAGCTGAACAGTGTCCAAACCAACGTGGATGAGCACGTCCAAGCCATCGACCGTGTTAAGCGCAACAGCGTGTCCCGTGGGAAAAATGGCCTCGACCTTGGCATCAGCCGGTGCAATCACACGCGTTCCGGTGGGCCGAATCGCCACGCCCTGGCCCAAAAGGCCGGTAGCAAACGTCTGATCGTTTACCTCGGAGAGCGGAATGACGTCACCCGAGATGGGAGCATCCAACGTAAGGACTCGACCACGCATACCAAAAGACCTTAGGACTTTAGTGAACATGCTCCCCCTCGGACATACCGATCAACCAAAATAACCTTAACAGTTTACCACTTGGCACCCGTTTTTGACCATTAGGGAAGTTCGCGCTTGACAACCTCGACGATGTCGTCGACAACGCGCTGGGTCAGCTCGTGCGTCTCGGCCTCGGCCATCACGCGGACCAGCGGCTCGGTGCCGCTCGGGCGCACCAGAATGCGGCCGCGGCCGTCAAGCTCCTTCTCGGCAGCAGCGACGGCATCCCAGATGGGCTGGCAATCGTCCAGACCGGCCTTGTTGTCGGAATGCACGTTGACGAGTACCTGCGGGTACTTCTTCATGATACCGGCAAGATCGGTGAAGGTGCGACCGGTGCGCTTGAGCACGGCCAGCAGTTGCAGAGCCGTCACCAGGCCGTCGCCGGTGGTATTGTGCTCCAGGAAGATGATGTGGCCGGACTGTTCGCCGCCGATGACGGCGCCGTCCGCGAGCATGCGCTCCAGAACGTAGCGGTCGCCCACGGCGGTCTGGACCATCTCGAAGCCCTGCTCCTTCATAGCGATGGAGAAGCCCAGGTTGCACATGACGGTCGAGACGATCTCGGAGTTGGCGAGCTTGCCGCGAGCGGCGAGGTCAGAACCGCAGATAGCCAGGATGTAGTCACCATCGATCTCATTGCCCTCGCTGTCCACGAACAGTACGCGGTCGGCGTCGCCGTCGTGGGCCAGACCGATGTCAGCATGGGTGCGCAGCACGAGCTCGCGCAGGGGCTCGAGGTGCGTAGAGCCGCACTCAACGTTAATGTCAGTGCCGCAGTAATCGGTGTTGATTGCGTGCACCGTGGCACCTAGGCGCTGCAGCGCGGCGGGCGTGGTCTGGCAAGAAGCACCGTGACCGCAGTCGACGGCAACGACCAGGCCGTCGAGCCTCAGGCCATCAAGCGTATCGATGGCGTGATCGACGTATGCCTTGCGAGCGTCCTTCATCTTGATGATGTGGCCCACGCCGGCACCGGTCGGCAGCGTGTCGGCAGCCATGGCTTCCTCGGACATGACCCAGGCGCTGATCTCTTCCTCGACAGCATCGGGAAGCTTCATACCCTTGCGGCTAAAGAACTTGATGCCGTTGAACTCCGGCGGATTGTGCGAAGCGGAGATGACAATACCGCCATCGAGCTCGTTTTGGACGGTGAGCAGCGCCACGGCGGGCGTGGGGATAACGCCGCAGCAATGCGGACGGCCGCCCTCGGCCATAATGCCGGCAGTCAGAGCGCTCTCGAGCATGGTGCCCGAAAGACGCGTGTCGCGGCCGATGCAGATATCCGGACCAAGAAACTTGGTCGCCGCGCGACCCAGACGAAACGCGAGGTCGCACGAAAGATCGGCGTTGGCGACGCCACGGACGCCGTCGGTACCGAAGATGTTCTGGGGCATAGGATCGCTCCTTCCCTAGCAGGCGATATGCAACCGCCCACCCTAGTCGAAAAAGAAAAGCGGGACCCGCCGAGGAATCGGCAGGCCCCGCTTGTACATTGTATCTCGAAAGGAGATAAAACCTTAGCGCTTGGAGAACTGGGGAGCGCGGCGGGCCTTCTTGAGGCCGTACTTCTTGCGCTCGACCACGCGAGCATCGCGCGTAAGGAAACCGGCCTTCTTGAGGTCAGCACGGTAGTCGCCAGCGTTCAGAAGAGCGCGAGCGATGCCCAGGCGCAGAGCGCCGGACTGACCGGAGATGCCGCCGCCATCGCACAGAGCGATAACGTCGAACTGACCGGCGGTGTCGGTCACCTTGAAGGGAGCAAGGGCGTTCTCAACGAGCTGATGACGGCCGAAATACTGCTCGGCGTCACGCTTGTTGATGGTCACCTTGCCGGTGCCGGGGACGAGACGGACGCGGGCGACGGCGTTCTTACGACGGCCGGTACCCTGGTAGACAACGGTGTTCTCAGCCATCTTTAAGCCTCCAGCTCAATCTTCGTGGGGTTCTGGGCAGCATGCGGATGCTCGGCACCAGCGTAGACCTTAAGCTTGGTCATCTGGGCACGGCCGAGGGTGGTCTTGGGCAGCATACCGCGAACGGCGCGCTCGATGACCTTCTCCGGGTGCTTCTCCATAGCCTGGCGGAAGCTCTCAGCCTTGAGGCCGCCGTTGTAGCCGCTGTGGCGATAATAGGTCTTCGTGTCGGCCTTGTTACCGGTAAGCTGGACCTTATCGGCGTTGATGACGACAACGAAGTCGCCGCAGTCGCTGTTGGGCGTGAACTGGGGCTTGTTCTTACCGCGCAGGATCATTGCGATCTGGGTGGCAAGACGGCCCAGGACAGCACCATCGGCGTCGACGAGAACCCAGTTGCGCTGGACCTCGCCCTGCTTGGCGTAGTGAGTCGATTTCGAAATCACTTAGACTCCTCCATGTACAGTACGTGTTGTTACAGAGATTCACGGGGCTCTGCAAGTAACCCGTCCATATTACCCCGCTCGCCGTACGAGTCAACAGGTATTTTGGCTCCGACCAGAGTTTCTGCACATGTCATCCACGAGCCGTGATTTTTCCAGCTCTTTAGCTGTTGTCATTTTTTGAGGGTTCGCCGTCGCTAGCGTTCAACGAACTCTTGGATTTCCGCGAGCAGGCGCTTTGCCTCCTGACGGCCCTGGATATACAGGTCCAGAAGCTTTGCCGGATCGTGCTCAACGTGGCCGACCTCGACCGGCTTTTGCGGAGCGACGACCAGCGCACGGCCCTCGCGCTCATACTTCCACAGGTGCATGCGCTGCATGTTGTAACGGTCGTGGCGCGTCTCGATAGCCTCAAGCAGATAGGGGTAGTCGGCATAGCGGGCGCGCGCGGCGGGCATAAACTCGTAGGGCTTTTTCTCGTACGAGCGGTCCTGCGTAACGATGACGACCGCGCGATCGAAGCCCGCCTCCTCCAGCACGTGCTCGATAGGGACCGAATCGGCTACGCCGCCGTCGACGTATTTGTGCCCATCGATCTCGACCGGCGGCGTCACCAGCGGCAGCGACGTCGATGCGCGCACGGCGTCGAGGTCAAGTACGGCGCTTTTGACCGGCAGGTACGTGGCAGTTCCAAAGAGCATGTCCGTCGCGACGGCGTACATCTCGATGGGGCTCGCGTCGAACGTCTCGTTGTCAAAGGGATCCAGGCGATCCTGGACATCGTTGAAGATAAAGTCGTAACCCACGATGGAACCCGTGGACGCAAACGATGCGGCGCCCATGAAGCGATTGTCATTGCAGAAAGCCAGGTTGATGCGGTTGGCACGGCCGATCTGGTGCGACTTGTAGTTCACGCCGTTGAGGGCGCCGGCCGATACGCCATATACCGCCGGAATCTCGACGCCAGCCTCCATGAGGACGTCGAGCACGCCTGCGGTAAATTGCCCGCGGAAGCTGCCGCCCTCCAGGACGAGCGCGACCTTGCCAGCGTTCTTTGCCTTATCTTCTGCAGTCATATTGACCTCCTGCGATTGCGTTTTGGCTTTCTTCTACCCAGTTTTGGGATGGCGAGCGCGCAGGTTTTTCGAGGCGGCAGGTGAAGCGGAAAGTGTGTCCCAGTTTGAGGCGGGATTCCGGGATGCGCTTTCCGCTTGGACCGCCGCTGGGAAAGCGCGTCCCGTTCTGAGCGCGGATTCCGGGATGAACTTTCCGCTAGCCATTCATTTGGAAACTGCATCCCATTCCGAACGAGGATTCCGGGATGTACTTTCCGCTTGAGCTGCCATTGGGAAAGCATATCCCACTCTACGGCTCGATTCCGGGTCGCAGTTTCCGCTTGAGGCGCCATCCGGAAACTACGTCCCAGTCTGAATGCGGATTCCGGGACGTGCTTTCCGCCTGGGCCGCCATTGGGAAAGCGCGTCCCACCTGCGCTGCTGCGACGTTTTCTTTACGCCCGCGCCCTGCATAGAGTTCGATTCTCCGCGGTTTGGGGCTTGCGTTGGCGCGGGGCATGGCCAGCTGAAATTCGATGAACATCGCATCCATATTGGGCTGATAGATTGCGCGGAGAATCCGCGCGTTCGCTTCGCGAACCCGCACCGGCTTCGGCCGCCTGCCGGCGTCCTCGCCCACTCGCTACAAACGCTCCGCGTTTGTTTAACGCTCGCGCCCTGCACAGAGTTCGATTCTCCGCGGTACGGACTAGAAATAAAAAGACAGGTAGATATGAATATCTACCTGTCTGTTGCTTATGGTGGAGCTGGCGTTCATTCGGTCGAACACCTCGCCACCTGGACCTATAGCGCCAGGCAGCGACGGATTATCGCCCAAGCCGGCAGAATCGTCAAACGTGAACGCCACGCGCAGGCCGTCGTCATCGTCGGGGCCGCCCAGCACCACGCGCGCCACGAACGTGCGCAGGAGCTGCGCGTCGTCCACCTCGGCGGCGGCCATGCCCTCAAGCCAGAACAGCGCGCGGTCGTAGTCAAGGCGGGCGGCCTCAAGGGCCTCGGCCGTGCGCAGCTCGTCCTTGAGGAGCGCCTGCCGCTGCTTCAGCGCGTCTATGCGCTCCTTGCCGCCCGGCGGCGCGATGCCCGACTCGATGGCCGCCCATATGTTGGAGAACGCCGTCTCGATCTTGGCCAGCTCGCCCTTTATGGTCTCGCTCAAGGGCTTCTCGTCGGCGCGCTCCTCCTCGGCGTCGGCCAGCATGCGAGCGATGCGCTCGCGGCTGTCGGCGCTGCCCAGGGCCTCGCGCACGGCGTCGGCCACGCGCTTCTCCACGACATCGCGGCGCACGGTGCGCCCGCAGCTGCGGCAGCGGTAGTAGTGATAGGGCCTGCCCGACTTGCCCGTGCCGCTGGTGCCGGTCATCAGCCCGCCGTCGCGCCCGTCGTAGAGCTTGCCCGTGAGCGGGAAGTCCCACGCTTCGGTCTTGGCGCGGGACCTGTGCGAGTCCTCAAGCATCCGTATCACCCTCTCCTCGTCATCCATGGGAACGATGGCGGGCATGCCGCCGGGCACGACCACGCCCGCGTAGCGGTACTCCCCGCCGTTCTCCCGCCGCATCAGTATGCGGCGCACCGTCTGGAAGCGCCACTTGCCGCCGCGCTTGGTGCGGTACGGCTCCCAGGCGCGCACCACGTCGGCCACCGACTTGCCCGACAAGACCATGCGCACGCCCAGGCGGATGGCGGCGGCCTCCTCCTCGTTGACCACGTAGCGCCCGTCCACTATGTCCCAGCCGTAGCGCACGCAGCCGTTGGCCATGCACCGCTCGGCGTTCTTCTGTATGCCGTCGCGTATGCGCTCGCCGTCGAGCGCGCTCTCGTACTCCGCCAGCACCTCCAGCATGCCCAGCTGCAGCACGCCCGCCGAGCCGTCCGAAATGTCCTCGCCCGCGTACAGTATCTCGACGCGGCAGCGGCGCAGCATGATGCGCGCCATGGCCATCTCGTCGCGGTTGCGCATGATTCGGGTAACTTTATATATGACCACGAAATCGAACAGCCCTCGCTTGGCGTCGGCCATCATGCGCTGGAACTCGGCGCGGTCGGTGTTGGTGCCCGTCTGCGCGAAGTCGCAGTACGTGGCCACCACGCGCAGATCGTTCTCGGCGCAGTAGGCGCGGGACTTCTCCACCTGTATCTCTATGGACTCGCCGCGCTGGTTGTGGCTCGAGAAGCGGGCGTATATCGCCGCGCGCCCGCCCACGGCTACTCCATCTCGTCGGCGGCCTGGAACCACACCACCGTGCCGATCACGCGCACGGGTCCGTCGTCCATGCCGAAAATCATGTCCTCGTAGTCCTCGAAGCTATCCGCCGACAGCATCAGCTTGGTGCTGCCCTTGTACCAGCGGCGCATGACCGCGCGGTAGTCCTCGGTCTCCACCACGGCGATGGACCCGTTGGCGGGCTGGCGGTCGGGGTCGACCAGCACGTGGCTGCCCTCGGGTATGACGCGGTTCATGCAGTCGCCCTCGACCTCCAGGGCGAAAGCGCGCGGGTGGCCGGCGCACACGGAGGCGGGCACCTCCACGCGGTGCGCTATCTCCTCCTCGTCGGCGAGCGCGCCGGCGTGCACGCGCCCGAGCGTGAGCAGCGGCACGGTGGCGCTGCTGGCCACCACAGGCATGGCACCGGCGGGCAAAACAACGCCATCTGTTCCCTCGTCAATAACCTCGCCTTTACTGATATTGAAATAATCCGCAATACGCTGAACTGCGCCCATGCGAGGCACTGCTCGCCCGTTTTCCCACTGAGATACGGCCATAGCGGAGACGGCGGCAACTTTGCCGAACTCCTCCTGCGTCATGTCGTGCTGCGTCCTAATCCTTCGGATGTTCTCGGCTATGCTCACGTGTCCTCCTTCCGCTGCGACCGTTAAAATCTTTTTACAGAATATGACAAATCTTCTTTACAGTCACTATATGTTTGGTTATAGTCTTAGGCATACCAAGCAAGGAGGTGATTCGATGGAATTGGTTGATGCGCGCAAGAAGGCACGGTACTCACAGGAGGCCGTGGCTGGCCTTCTCGGCATCTCGCGGCCCACGTACGCAAAGATGGAAAGCAACCCCGATAGCGTGACTATCGAGGACGCCAAAAAACTGGCAAAACTTTTCGGCGTGCGTGTGGCTGATATTTTTTTCGGCAGCAACGATAGTTAAACCTATAGATGGGAGACACACCATGACCACCAAGAGCCACCAGCCCGAGTTCGTCGCCGAGATCATCGGCAAAACGCTCGACCACCTCATC
>CATZKS010000086.1 GCA_958421035.1 uncultured Collinsella sp.
CGGCGTCGACCGGCCGGCGTACACGGAAGTTGAGTTTGGTGAGCGCCATGGCCGTAATGCGTCCCGGCAGCGCGTAGCCCGCGATACCGGCAGGGGAGACCGTGAGTTCGCAGCCAGGCGTCACACCCGCGCCGCCACCCAGCGCCCACGCCGCCGCAGCTGCGCCAGCCCCCTCGGACTCGGTCGTCACGTTGTCGGCCAGGTCGTGCACGTGCAGGACGTTGCCGCAGGCAAAGATGCCCGGCACGCCCGTCTGCAAACTCTGGTCCACCACGGCGCCGCGCGTGTGTGGGTCAAGCTCTACGCCTGCGGCAACCGAAAGCTCGTTCTCGGGAATCAAGCCCACCGAAAGCAGCAGTGTGTCGCACGGAACAATGCGCTCGGTCCCCGGAATGGGCGCCAGGCGCTCGTCGACCTGGCTCACCTCGACGGCTTCCACGCGGTCGTGCCCGATCACGCGCGTGACCGTGGTAGACAGATGCAGCGGAATGTCAAAGTCGTTCAGGCAGTTCTTCACATTGCGGCGCAGGCCGTTGGCGTATGGCATGATCTCGTACACGCCCTCGACCGAAATCCCCTCGAGCGTGCAGCGGCGTGCCATGATAAGCCCGATGTCGCCGGAACCCAAAATGACGGCGCGCGAGCCGGGTTTGAGGTTCTCGATATTGATGTATCGTTGCGCCAGGCCGGCCGTAAACACGCCGGCGGGACGACTGCCGGGGATCTTGATCTCGCTGCGGGTGCGCTCGCGGCAACCCATGGCAAGGACGACCGCGCGCCCGGTGAGCTGCAGTATGCCGGCAGGGCTCATAAGCGTGACGGTATGGACTGCGGTGTCTTCCGTAGGCTCGCCTGAATCAATCCCAAGCACCATACTGTTCAGGAACAGCGCAATGTCGGTTGCGTGCACCTGGTCGATAAAGCGCTGCGCGTACTCGGGACCGGTGAGCTCCTGCTTAAAGTGAGACAGGCCAAAGCCGGGGTGGATGCACTGGCGGAGGATGCCGCCCAGGTGCTGCTCACGTTCAACGATGGCCACGCGCGCGCCGGCCTTTTGCGCGGCCAGCGCGGCCGCCATGCCGGCGGGTCCGCCACCGATGACGACCACGTCGAAGGCTTGCGTTGCGACGGCGCTCGCCTCCGCGCGTCCGTCGTGCATATCAAACGTCGCCATCCTAGCGCACCCCCTTCAGCGGTCCCTCAACCAGCCAAGATCCGGCATCCTCTAACAGCACCTCGCTAGGGTCGCAGCCCAGCTCGCGCGCCAGGATCGCCACCACACGGCTCTGGCAAAAGCCGCTTTGGCATCGACCCATGCCGGCACGACAGCGGCGCTTGACGCCCTCGACCGAAACCGCGCCCGGCTGGCGTCGAATCGCGGCCACGATCTCGGCCTCGGGCACCGTCTCACAGCGGCAGACAATCTGTCCCCACGCGGGATCGGACTCGATCAGCTCCTCCTTGCGCGCCAGCGGTGCGCGGTCAAAGTCGTCCGGCGCGCGGCGAATTGGGTTCCAGTCCGCCCGCTCGTGCAGCTCCACGCCCGCCTTGCGCATCACAAGCTCCATGCGCTCGGCAATGGCCGGCGCGCTTGCCACACCCGGCGACTGAATACCCGCCGCCTGGAACAGCCCCGGCACCACGGCCGACTGCCCAATAAAGAAGTCGTTCGTACCCTGAATGACCGGACGCCCGCCGGCAAACGCACGCACCACGCGGCGCGTATCCAGGTCGGGCACCAGCTTGCGCGCGCCGGTCAGGAGCGCGTTGACATCGCCCGCGTAGGTCTGTGTATCGCCCGGCTCACGCACGGCGGCGGTCGCGGTAATCACGGTGTTGCCGTGTACGGTACCCGTGACGATAACGCCCTTCGATATCGGCGTCGGCACCGGGTAGAGCGGCATCAGCGCGCGCGGTTCCTTGTCCAGCACCACGATGTTGCCCTGGCGCCAGACCATCTGAAACTCCTCGGCACCGGCCATATGCGAGATGTCCGCGGCGCCGTTGCCTGCGGCGTTGATCAGGTAGCGGCAGTGCACGTCTCCTGCGGGCGTTGCCAGCGTAAAGCGCGCGGCTCCGTCATCCGAGCCGGCAACTTCTATGGCCTCCACTGGCGCAGACCGCATAAACGTCACGCCGTTGGCCACGGCGTTCTCCAGCGCGGCGATGGCAACCTCAAACGGGTCGACAAACCCAGTCGAGGGGCACCACAACGCGCACGTTGCATTGGCACTGGCGCGCGGCTCTAATTCGTGGATGCGGTCGGGTCCGACGATCGACAGCTCGGGCACGCCGTTGGCATGGCCATTGCTTCGCAGCTGCTCCAGATGCGCGCGGTCCTCGTCGTTAAAGCCCAACACCATCGACCCGGTACGGCAAAACAAAAAGCCCAGCTCCTGCGCCCACGTACCGTACAGCTCGCAGCCACGGGCGTTGACCTGCGCCTTTACCGTGCCCGGCGCCGGATCGTAGCCGGCGTGCACCAGGCCGCCGTTGGCCTTCGACGCGCCCAGCGCAATATCGTTAGCCGCCTCGACCACGCAAATGGACAGTTCAAATCGCGCGAGCTGCCGCGCGATGGCGCATCCGGTGATGCCCGCGCCAACAATCGCGATATCAAACGTTTCTGTCACAGTGCCTCCCAGACGAGTTGACAGGCTGTCAATAAGACTATCCTACGGTCTGCACACCCCCAGCGCGGCGGCAATGCGGCGAACAGCCCCGCAACTCCCGCCAACGGCAGGCGAGAGGAGACCCGGCACGGATGCCGACCTCGTTAGACCGCGGGCACCACCATCCAAGCTCGCGGTCGATGTCGCCGCCCGCTGCAGATTGAGATGTTTCTATCCGACCATGCCTGCGACCTGCCAAATCGTTAACCCCCGTGTTACACTAACTCGAGCTGTAACTACCCCGAAAGGTACACCCCAATGTCCAAGTACATTTCTGAGCTCATGTCGCCGCAGCTTATGGGCGTCGTCTATGCCTTCGTTGGCTTTATCATCGCCCTGTATGTGCTGTCGGTCGTCTATGTGTTTATCGACGCTCGCCGCCGCGGTGCCAGCGCCTACGTGGCATGGGGCATCATCGCCCTCATTCCGTTTGTGGGCCTCATCGCCTACCTGGTCCTGCGTCCGCACTCCTACGCGGCCGACCGCGAGGAGCAGGAGCTGGACATGGCCCTGCGCGAGCGTCAGCTTGCCCAGTACGGCACCTGCCCGCAGTGCGGCGCCCCCATCGAGAAGGACTTTGTCGTCTGCCCCGTGTGCGACACCCAGGTTCGCAACGTGTGCCCCAGCTGCCATCGCCCGCTTGACGCGCACTGGAAGGTCTGCCCCTACTGCCGAACTTGCATTCAGTAACGCATCCATCGCTGGGCCGTTCGTAAGCCACGGGCCCCGCGCGTTACGCGCAGGCCGTGCGCATCCCGCGCCCACACGATGAAGCATGCGTAGAAAATCGCCCGCCGTGCCATTAAGGTGCGGCGGGCGCTTGTATACCAAAGCAACCTGCCTATAATGATGCAAGTCAAAAACGCCGAGCGCATCGCACGAACTTGCATCAGGCATCCGAGAGGAGAAAACATACCCATGAAGGCACTCTACAATGACGGTTCGGTGGCCGAGCTCCCGCAGGACGAGGTCACGCACGTCATCCGCCACTCCGCAGCGCACATCATGGCGCAGGCCATCAAGCGCCTGTACCCCGAGGCCGACTTTGCCTACGGCCCCGCGACCGACAACGGCTTCTACTACGACGTCGACCTGCCCGATGGCGTCAAGATCAGCGAGGACGACTTCCCCGCGATCGAGGCCGAGATGAAAAAGATCGTCAAGGAGAACCTCAAGTTCACCGTGTACGAGAAGCCCCGTGCCGAGGCCATCGCCCTTATGGAGGAGCGCGGCGAGAAGTACAAGGTCGAGCACATCGGCGACCTGGACGAAGACGCCCGCATCACCTTCTACCAGCAGGGCGACTACATCGACATGTGTGTCGGCCCCCACATCTGCTACACCAAGGCCCTCAAGGCCTTTAAGCTCACCGGCGTCTCGGGCGCCTACTGGAAGGGCGACAAGGACAACAAGATGCTCACCCGCATCAACGGCGTCGCCTTTGCCACCAAGGAAGAGCTCGACGAGCACATGCACATGCTGGAGGAGGCCAAGAAGCGCGACCACCGCAAGATTGGCCGCGAGATGGACCTCTTTATGATGCGCGACGAGGCCCCCGGCTTCCCGTTCTTCCTGCCCAACGGCATGATCCTTAAGAACACGCTGCTGGACTACTGGCGCGAGATCCACCACAAGGCCGGCTACGTGGAGATCTCCACGCCGCTCATCATGAACAAGCAGCTGTGGAAGACCTCGGGCCACTGGGGCCACTACAAGGACAACATGTACTCCACCGTCATCGACGACGAAGAGTACTGCATTAAGCCCATGAACTGCCCGGGCGGCGTGCTGGTGTACGCCTCCAAGCCGCACTCTTACCGTGAGCTGCCCATCCGCGCCGGCGAGATTGGCCTGGTGCACCGCCACGAGCTGCGTGGCGCCCTGCACGGCCTGTTCCGCGTGCGCTGCTTTAACCAGGACGACGCCCACCTGTTTGTGCGTCCCGACCAGCTGACCGACGAGATCGTGGGCGTGGTCAACCTCATCGACTCCGTGTACCAGAAGTTTGGCTTTAAGTACCACGTTGAGCTTTCCACCCGCCCCGAGGACTCCATGGGTTCGGACGAGGACTGGGCTCGCGCCGAGGAGGGCCTGCGCACCGCTCTGGAGAAGCTGGGCATGGACTACGAGGTCAACGAGGGCGACGGCGCCTTCTACGGCCCCAAGATCGACTTCCACCTGGAGGATTCGCTCGGCCGTACCTGGCAGTGCGGTACCGTGCAACTCGACTTCCAGATGCCGCTCAACTTTGACCTGGAGTACGTGGACGCTGACGGCACCAAGAAGCGCCCCATCATGCTGCACCGCGTGTGCTTTGGCTCCATCGAGCGCTTCATCGGTATTCTGATTGAGCACTTTGCGGGCAAGTTCCCCACCTGGCTGGCTCCCGTGCAGGTCAAGGCACTTCCCGTCTCTGAGAAGAGCCGCGACTACGCTCACGAGGTGTGCGCCAAGCTGGAGGAGGCCGGTATTCGCGTGGTCTGCGACGACCGCGACGAGAAGATCGGTTACAAGATCCGCGAGGCCCGCAGCATCGACCGCGTGCCCTACATGCTCATTCTGGGCGAGAAGGAGGTCGAGGCCGGCAACATCTCCGTCCGCGATCGCTCCAACGAGACCGTTCAGATGAGCGTTGACGAGTTTGTTGCCAAGGTGACCGAGGAGATCAAGACTCGCGCCTAAGGCGAACTTCACAACAATTAACAAAGGCGACCGTCCACAAAGGGCGGTCGCCTTTTTTCTTACCAAAATAAGAAAAGCCGCTGGTTGAGCGGCTTTTTTGTTGCACAAAAAGGTACAGGTTTTTGTGTGGGGGATATGGAGATGCACCTACTGGCAGTACATTTGCGTAATCTGGGCAAACGCTGATTAATTGCTCGTATAATCTCGTCTGTCGAAAGATACAAAAACCTGTACTTTTGCGACTGCGCCTAGCTGCGAGCGAGAAGCCTGTTCTAAACGCCCCTGCATTTGCGTGCATCGCAACGCCAAAAGAGGGGGCGAGAACATGGAACAGACGGCACGGCGCCAAGAGCAGCTGCCGGGCGCTTTTAACGGCGCCAGCACCAACAACCAGCACGGCCGCGTCCGCTGGTATCTGGTCCACACCCCCAATGGAAAAGAGCGCGAGACCTGCGAAAAGGTTCGCCGCATTATCCCGCACAACCTGATGCAGGACGCTTTTGTGATGCAAAAGGAGTTCTGGTTTAAGCGGGATGGCGCCTGGTCGCTCCAAACCAAACCCATGTACAAGGAATATTTCTTCGTCGCCACGCACGATGCCGCCGCGCTCGATAGGGCTTTGGCTCAGTTGAGCTTTGGCTGTCGTATCGCCGGCAGTAGGGAGCGGGCGTACATGCCCATGCCGGACGATGCACAGGACTGGTACCGCAGCGTGTTGGACGACGACGGTGTTGTGCGCAACAGCGTAGCGCGCATAGAAGACGGCGTGTTGCACATAGAGCAGGGTCCCTTGGTGGGGCAAGAGGCCCGCGTTAAAAAGATCGACCGCCATAAACGCTGGTGCCTGGTAGACGTGGGCGAAGGTAACTCCGCATTTAGGGAGCTGCTACCGCTCGACGTTCCCAGCAAAACGTAAGGGAGACGTCGCACTGGCAATTCGTTCGCATTTTTGAATATACCGATTGGGGGATCCCTGGGGAACGGGGATGTATTTTTGACTGTGGCTGCTAAAGAAGTAACAAAGAGCTGTGCGCCTGCGGGGGCGGCACTGATTGCCCAGGCCATGGACCGGCGCGAGGGCGCCGGCCGTTACAAGGCCATGCAATCCATCATGGACTGGGACCGCTCGCGCTTGGCATATAGGGCAGTGAAGCGCGCATTCGACATCGTGTTCAGCGGTGCCGTGCTCGTCGTCATCGCTGTGCCCAGCCTGGTGCTGGCCGCGGCCATCCGACTGGAGAGCGAGGGCAGCCCCTTCTATAGTCAGATCCGCGTTGGCCGCACCCGTCCCGACGGTAGTTTGACTACCTTCCGCATGTGGAAGTTCCGCTCCATGTACAAGGACGCCGACGAGCGCCTCGCCGAGCTCAGGGAGCAGAACGAGATCGCCGGCGCCATGTTCAAGATGAAGAATGACCCGCGTGTCACCAAGATTGGAAAGATCATCCGCAAGCACTCCATCGACGAGTTCCCGCAGTTCCTGAACGTGTTCATGGGTCAGATGTCCGTCGTCGGCCCGCGCCCGCCGCTGCCCAACGAGGTCGCGGAGTATACCGAGTACGACCTGCAGCGCTTGGCTGTGAAGCCGGGCATTACCGGCTGGTGGCAGGTGACTGACCGCAACGATACCGACTTCGACGGCATGGTCCGCCGTGATTTGGAGTACATCGCCAAGCGCGGCCCCATCACGGACTTGAAGATTGTTCTCCTCACGGTCGTTGAGGTCTTTACCGGTGGAGGTGCTTGCTAAATGACTGAACCGGTTAGGGTGGCTCAGGTTGTTGGCAAGATGGTTGGTGGCGGCGTCGAAGCTGTCGTTATGAATTACTATCGTCACATCGATCGCGGTAAAGTGCAGTTTGACTTTCTTGTTGATTCCGATTCGACGCTTGTTCCCCGTGACGAGATCGAATTGCTCGGTGGCAGGGTCTTTGAGATACCGCCCTATCAGCATGTAGCTGAATACCAGCGAGAGCTTCAGCGTCTCTTTAAGCAAGAGGGCTGGAAGATTGTCCATAGTCACATCAACGCGCTTTCGGTCTTTCCTCTTCGTGCTGCGAAGAAGGCGGGTGTCCCCGTGCGTATCGCCCATAGCCACTCTACGAGTGGTAGGGGTGAGTATGCCAAGAATGCCCTGAAGGCCGTGCTGAAAACGCAATCAAACCGGTATCCGACTCACCGTTTTGCATGTAGTAAATTCGCTGGTGAATGGTTATTTGGATCGAGTTCTCAATTTGTAGTCATGCGTAATGCTGTCGACTTGTCTGTTTTCGCGCCAGATGATGAGGATCGCCTAAGGACGCGGCGATCGCTTGGTGTTGCTGATGGACAGCTTCTAATTGGGCACATTGGTCGTTTTACAGAGCAGAAGAATCACTCATATTTGCTTAATATATTCGATCAGGTTTTAAAGATTCGTAATGATGCAGTTTTAGTTTTGGTTGGTTCTGGTCCGTTGGTTGAACAGATAAAGGACCAAGCTGATTGTCTGGGGATTAGCCATTCTGTTCGGTTTTTGGGCACTAGAAGCGACGCAGCATCTTTATATCGAGCATTTGATGTTTTCTGCCTGCCGAGCCTGTATGAAGGCCTCCCAATGGTCGGAGTTGAATGCCAGGCATCGCATACACCCATTCTTGCGTCTGATACCGTTACCTCTGAGACCGCTGTTACATCCATGATGCAATTTGAATCACTTTCTAGCTCCTGTATAAAGTGGGCCGAAAGACTTATTGAGTTGAGCACAGAGGTCTTCGCGCCTGGCGACGATGCCGGTTTGCAGGTATTTGAAATTAATGCTGCGGCCAGAGTGTTATTGGATTGTTATATGACCTATTTAGGTTCTGTTGATTAAGGGGATAGCTTGACTATTACATGTTCTAAGCGAGTCGCAGTCGCGTCGTGTCATGACAAAATCAACTTTGGCAGCGTTCTTCAGGCGTACGCGACCCAGCGTGCCCTTGAGGAGCTGGGAGTTGAAGTCAATACTATTGATAAACGTGGCCTGGGTCATGCTATTTCTGAAGGACGCAATGATTACTATCTTGAGCATCTATTTGATGTAGATCTTTATCGTGCAAAGCTGGGTTTTGTAAAGCATCGCATCAAGCAGAAGCTTGATGCTGACTTTGGAAAGAAAATGGCAAAGAGGAAAAGTGCATTTTCATCTTTCGAGTCAACACATTTTAGTTTTACTCCTCAAGCCGCTTCGTTTGAAGAACTTGGGGCGCTTGTGGCTGATTATGACAGCGTTGTTGTTGGCAGCGATCAGCTTTGGCTGCCTGTTAACATTGCTGGTA
>CATZKS010000087.1 GCA_958421035.1 uncultured Collinsella sp.
CGGCCTGTGCGCCCCATGCGCTGCAAAAAGGAGCTGACGGTAAACGGCGCGTCAATCTGGAACGCGCGCTCCAGGCGACCGATATCAATGCCGAGCTCCAGCGTGGAGGTGGTGACGGTCGTCTGCGCCTGCTCTTCGTCGCGCATGAGCTCCTCGGCCGTCTCGCGCAGCGATGCCGAAAGGTTGCCGTGATGGATTAGAAAGCGGTCTGGCTCGTGCCGGCTCTCGCAGTAGCTGCGCAACATGGAGCACACGGCCTCTGCCTCCTCGCGCGAGTTGGCAAAGACCAGGCACTTGCGGCCGCGGGTATGCTCAAAGATGTAGCCCATGCCGGGGTCGGCGTTGTCGGGTGCGGTGTCGGTGGGGTTGAGCAGTGCCTGTTCGGTTGCCTGCGGGATGTCGACTTCGCCCTCGGGGGCTGAGGAAGTGCGACGGTCCTTGGGGGCAGCCTTGCCCCGTGCCTGCTCGCGACGTTGGCGGCGCTCCTCTTGCGTGAGTTGTCCGCTGTGACGCATGTCTTGAGCACCGGCCGGCAGCGCTGCGGATGCCGCTGCCTCGATGCGCTCGCACGCGAGCACTTCGGCCTCTTGAGGACCTGTGCCCATGAATCCCCGCTGCTGTGCCTGGGGGCCCGAGTTGTAGAAGTGCTCCATGGAGATGCGCCATACGCGGTGCGGTTCTTCAAAGCGGGGGATAACACAGTTGCGCCCCGTTCCCTGTGAGAGAAAGGCACCCGTGCGTTCCGGGTCCCCGATGGTGGCCGAAAGGCCAATGCGGCGAGGCTGCACGCCGGCCATGCGCGAGAGTCGCTCGATAAGGCAGAGCGTTTGCCCGCCTCGATCGCCGCGCATGAGCGAGTGGACCTCATCGATGACCACGTAGCGTAGGTCGCAAAACATGCGCGGGATCGCCATGTGCTTATGGATTAAGAGCGCCTCGAGTGACTCGGGCGTAATCTGCAAGATGCCGCTCGGTTTTTTGATGAGCTTAGCTTTGTGCGATTGCGAGACGTCGCCATGCCAGTGCCAGACGGGGATGTCGGCCTCTTCGCACAGGTCATTGAGACGGACGAACTGATCATTGATGAGTGCCTTGAGGGGGCCGATGTAGAGGGCGCCAACGCTTGCGGGCGGGTTCTCCCAAAACTCGGTCAGGATGGGAAAGAAGGCCGCTTCGGTTTTGCCGGATGCCGTGGATGCCGTCAGGAGCACATTGTCTTGTGTGTTAAAGATGGCATCTGCTGCCGCAACCTGAATGGAGCGCAGGCTATCCCAATCGTGGGAGTAGATGAAGTCTTGGATAAACGGGGCGTAGTGGTCAAAGGCGTTCACGGGGCCTCCTCTCATATACGAACCTCTTAACGCGGTGGTCAGTGGCTTGCTGCATTACTGTCTCAACGTTCGCCCAGATAAAACCTACCAAAATAAACCTGTCCCTTTTTGGCAGGTTAGATGGTGAATTCGGCGAAGTTACGGTCGCCACCTGCGGTATCGGTGTCGCCTGTTGCGGTTGCTGGCGCCAGCGCGTCACCGCCGACGCTTTGTAGTAGCTCGGCAACGTTGGCATCGGGGTTCTGGCATAGGATGTCGAGCAGCTCGATAAAGTCGCGAATGACCTCGCGAGGCGTCAGGTGCGTATCGGCTCCCACGCGGCCAAACTCAATCTTGAGGAAGTCCACCAAGTCGTTCTCGGTAAGCGTGGGCGTCCAGCCAAAGTAGCCGGCGTGAATTTGCATGAGTTTTTCGATCAGCACCAGTAGCTCCTCGTAGGTGAGCGGCTGCAAGCGGATGATGGGCGCGAGCATGTCCTTAAGGTCCTCGCGTGCAAAGCGACCCTGAGCGAGCCGGCTGCGCAGAGCCTCGTAGGAGAATACGCCGCGACGGCGGTCCTCGATGGAGGTCGGCGTGCCGCCCATGATCATGCCCAAGTACTGCGCCTTGCCCTGGAGCGTGTCGTTGTACATGGTGAGGATTTTCTCGTAGTTGTACTGGCGCGTGATGGCGTTGGGAATCTTGTACAGGTTTACGAGTTCGTCGATGAGCACCAGCATGCCCTTGTAGCCGCTGCAGACCAAAAAGCGTGCGATGAGTTTGACGTAGTCGTACCAGTCGTCATCGCTGATGATGGTCGAGGAGCCCAGCTCGGCGCGCGCCTCGCTCTTGGTTCGGTACTCGCCTCGGATCCACTTGGTCACGCGGCTCATGGTCTCCTCGTCGCCCTCGGAAACGGCCGCGCGATAGCGACGGAGCATGCGGGCAAAGTCGAAGCCGTGGACCATTTCCTCGAGCGGAGCGAGTTGGGCATTGATAGCCGACTCATCGGCGTCCGCGCACGAGGCGACCCAGCGATCCAGGATAAGGTTGAGCGCGCCGCCTTCGGGGCGCGTCTTGGTCGATATATTGCGGATGAGCTCACGGTAGGTGGCAAGGCCCTGTCCCTGGCCGCCCTGCAGGCGGCGCTCAGGGGATAGGTCGGCATCGGCGACGACGAATCCCTCACCCATGGCGTGCGTGCGGATGGTCTGGAGCAAAAAGCTCTTGCCGGCGCCGTAACGACCGACCAGAAAGCGGAAGCTCGCGCCACCGTCGGCGATGAGACTCAGATCGGTGAGCAGGGCGCGAATCTCGACCTCGCGTCCCACGGTGATATAGGGAAGGCCGATGCGCGGGACCACGCCGCCCTTGAGCGAGTTTAGGATAACGGCAGCGACGCGTTTGGGTACGCGGGGCGCTGCGGATGTGGTATCACTCATGGTCTAGGTATCCTCTCACGTCTGCTTCGTAATCCTCGATAATCTGCGGCCCTGCCGCGCTAAATTCAATTACGGTGTCGCCCACCAGGTCGAAGAGCGCCTCGTTGATGGTATCGACGAGCATGTCCTCGCTCTGGCCCGAGTGCGCCACTGCCGATGTCGCTTGCGCTGCGTTTTGCTCGAGCAGTGCGCGAAGATACGCGGTTGCGGCGGGCGCGAGTTCGGTCGCGGCGTCAGCGGGCGCAGCAGCTGCGAACGCGGGCGTCGGCGCGAGAAGCGGTGCCACGACACCAAACTGTTCGGTGGATATGGTCGGCTCGTCGGTCTCGTCCTGCCGAATGGGTGCCGCGACCGCCTCGACAATCGCGTCGGCTACGGGCTCGGCTTCCGGTTGCCCTGAGTCCGCCGCCTCGGCTTCCACAGGTGCGCCGTCCTCGCGCTCTTCATCGATCAAAAGCGCTTCACGCGTTTGCGCGGCGGCGCTTCGAATGTGCCCCAGCTGACTCAGATCGATATCGATCTTGACGGGCTGGTGTGCGGCGTCCCATGAAAGCCATGCCACAATCTCGTCATCGATAATCTTGGCCAGATATTTGGGGACCTTTTCTTCCTTAAGGGGATGGGCGGGGTCCAGCGCCAGGCGCAGGCGTTGGTCGCAGGCGCGCATCATTTCACCGAGCTTGCTGCTCTTTTGCCTACTGCCATGGATACGCATGCATTCCCAAAAGCCGTTTTGGCAACGGTAGATATGGATAGGATCCAGGCGGTATTCGCAGTCCTCGTGGCGCTCGGGCGCAAAGAATACGGCCGAGGCAAACATGGTGTAGGGCATGGCCGTCTCCTCCCCAAATAAACTCGCCACGATGCCGGTCTTTCGGTGCGTGTCATAGTAGCGCGCCATGCGGACATACACGGCGCATGCCACGTGGCGCAGATCGCGGTGGTGGCTGCGGTCGAGCCGCGAGTTACTTAGGTTGTACGTGGAGAGGGCGTTGATGGCGGCCATGAGTCGCTCCTCGCGCACCTCATCGGGCGGAAGGGGGAGCGTGGGCTCGGAGGTTTTGCGACGCTTGGGGGTCTGGCCGGACGGCGCCGGTGCTGGTACAAGGTCTCGTGCCGCGCGCCGCAGCTCGATAAGGGCGTTATCGAACATGACGGTTTTAGAATCACGAAGCAGCTTGGGGTCAAGCCCGTGGAACACGGCGTAGTCCTGCAACCACACGCGTGCAAACCGGTCGATGTCGGGCTCGAAGGCGCGGTAGGCATCCCAAAAGGCCTTGATCTTGTTAAAACCATCGAGCGGGTCATCTACGCCAATGCCGCAAATCAGCTCATAGAGATACAGAAAGGCGAAGGACGTAGACGTTTCCTCGACGGTTCCGCGGCGCACTTGGGCACGCCAGGTAAAGTAGCCGCGCAACTGCCGGTCGCTCATGGCGTTGTAGGTGGGAAAGTACGACTTAAAGGTGCCGTTGTAGGGGCAGTCGTCCTCAAAGTCGGCCATCAGCAGGCCTTGGCGGTAGAAAAGCTCGGCTTCCGAAAGCCAACGGCCCGCGCCGCCCTTGGGGTCTTCTTGCCAACGCGATATCTCACGCATCTTGCGGTACTGGTCGGGGAGGAAGTTCTGCATCTGTCGGCCGGTCTTGAGAATCGGCTCGTCTGCGTAGACCTCATGTGAGAAGCGAGCGGACTGATGGGTCCGGGCCTCGGCCATAATGCGCTCGATGAGCATCTTGATGTCCTGGTCGGCCACCGCTTCTCCTCTCCTAACGCAGCTTCGGTGACCTCATATCATAGCACAGCATCAAACAGATGTTCGAGATACCGCTGTGTAGATAGATTTAGAACAAGAGGGCGTAGATGACCGCCACGACGACGGAGGGGAGCATGTTGGCCGTGCGGAAGGTCTGAGGTCGAATAAGGTTAACGCCAACACAGAAGATGAGCATGGAGCCCACAAGCGAAAGGCTGTCGAGGGCTGCCGTAGTCATGATGGGGGAGAGTGCGCCGGCAAACAGCGTGATTGTCCCCTGGAACACAGCGACGGGCAGGGCGGAGAAAATGCAGCCGCGGCCAAGCGACGCCGTCATGGTGCAGACGATGATGCAGTCCAGCGCGCCCTTGAGGGCAAGCGTGGACCAGTCGCCGAGCAGGCCGTCCTGGATCGATCCCACAATGGCCATGGCGCCGATACACACGGTGAGTGAAGTCGAGACAAAAGCGTTGGTGAACTCGTTATCGCCCTCGCTGCCGGTTTTGCGCTTGAGCCATTCGCCAAGGTTCTCAATGGCGGCCTCCAAGTTGATGGCCTCGCCGATGAGCGAGCCGAGGGCGAACGAGACAATGAGCATGGTGGTACCAGTGGTCGCCAGCGCCTTCCCATCGATAAGGAGCATCTTTTGCATGGTGCCGCCAAGGCCGATAAACAGGACGCACAGCCCCGATGCTTTCATGAGCGTGTCTTGAATGCGCGGTGTAATGAAGCGGCCGCCCGCTAATCCCAAAAGACCGCCCGCAACTAAAAGCACAACGTTGATGATTGTTCCCAAGCCCGGCATGAGCCCTCCTGTATTGATGCCAACGTGGCAATCGTAGCAGAACGAAATGCGAGGCACATCGCGACTCATCTAATACGTTATATAAGTGGTATTAGGAATGGTGCGCAGCATTTAAGCCTCAGGTGGTTGTCGGGACATAGGGATAGTAGTCAAAGCGCAACGTCATAAGCCGCTGTGGGGATTCAATAGCCGCGGCGATGATATTGGCATCGCGGGCACGATCAAACCCTACGAGTTCGATCTGATACGAGACGTCTTGCATAATGTCCAGACGTCGCCAGGCTAGGAGTGTGTCGCCATCGAATTCCAAGGTCTTGCCTCCGTCTGGGGCAACGGCGTATAGACGCAGTTTAGCGGTGGTTACAGGGTCGACAACCGTGACCTTTTTAATTTCGTTTCGAGTATTCTTGGCGCCCAACAAGGTGAGCAGTGTTGGGGCCACGACCTCGCCCGATGGCAAAAAGACGACTTCGATGGATTCGGGAAATGCGATGATGGCCGACTTGCGGACGGGCTGATTGGCGGCGGCAACTTCGATGTTCGCAGCGTCGATGACCTCTGTGTGGTCGAGCGCGGCAAGCACGCAGCAGTTACCCTCATCAATTTCTTGAGGATCAGCAAGCCCCAGGCTGTCCGCGAGCTCGGGGTCGTTTGGAACGGCAGCGGGCTCATTCGATGCTTCGAAAGAAGCTGGGACGCTGTTTGTCGGCGACGGCGTGTCGCCCGCACCTGCTTCTTTGTCCGCGCTCTCTTCTTGTATGGTTGCATTGATGGGTTCGTCGTTTGAGGGGAGCGTCTTGGCGTCAAGCGCGGAGGGGAGAATTCCGATGGCTCCTGATCCGTTCCACTCCATTTCGAGAAGCGCCGGGTCGGCAAGAATGCGTTGCCTGCTTTGCGCGTGGGCATCGATTTCAATAGGGCCTGCCTCTATCCCTCGTGTAAGGCTGAGTGATCCGGCTGGCTTCTCGAAATGAGCGTCTGTGTCTTTGGTGCTGACGGCGTAGAACAGCAGGGACGCTTCTCCCGCCGCGATGGCATCGGTACCGGCTTTGGTCAGCCGCAACGATGCCGTGAATGAGAGGGTGGGCTGCGCATCATCTGCATTCGCGGCGGCGCAGCCCAGACATATACCGCCTCCTTTCTCAAAAAACGTACCGTCGAAGGCGACCTTCGCTCCGTTCGCCGAGTCATCGACCGAAGCGATGTCGATGCGCAGCTCTAAATTGCATGGATCGCCATCCGCATCGAGCACAACCGAGCGCCACGTGCAGACGGTGCACCCCGCCTGGGAGCCGTTTGCCTTGTTCGAACGCTTGATATCCACGACTATCGAGCCGTCCGTATCACGACGAAGGCATCCCGAGGTTGAGACCGCGGCCTGTGCGATCGAAAAACGCTCGCACGCAATGGTACTCGACGGATTTGGGGCGGAACTTAGGGCTGCTGGTAAGGAGTCTGCCATGACGGGAGTCGCCCAAGCGGCGACAGGCGTTCCGGTTGCGAGCGCGCCGCAAAGTGCGACGACGGGCAAAAGGTTCTTCGATGCCATGGGGTCTCCTTAGCTAATTTAGTGCGGCCTGTCCGTGTTTTGTTTCTGGCTGCGTTTGATGTGCAGACCGAGGCCGGCGGTTCCCGCGCCTGCTGCTGTGGCGCCTGCTGCCAAGAGCCAACGTCCATTGCCTGTCTGCGCCAACGGTTCTTCGCGGTCGCCGCGGTCGAGCTCCGAGAGGTCGACCGTCACTTGTGTGGCGGCCTGCGCCTGTTCTTGCTGGGCAAAGGCCATGGCTGGCCCAAACGCTAGGATGCTGACGGCGGCGGCCAGGGCGACGGCCTTATGCCGTGTGCACACCGGGCTCGACCGTCCAGGTGATCGTTGCAACCTGATCGCCTTCGCCGGTTACGTGGAAGATGTCGCGCGTGACGCGGGCGACGTTTCCGCTTGTCTTGAGCTTAATTTTGTCTGTGCCGCCGGCAATGCCCTGGTAGCCCATGTCGAAGGCTGCATTCTTGGAAAGATCGAGGCCCGTCCCCTGCATTGCGGCGCTGGCGTTCTGGAGTGCGCCGTCGGGGCCGACCTTAAAGTCGATGGAGTTCTGCGCGGTTCCGGCCTTGGCGTCGGCAGCAATGGTCCAGGTGTTCATGGCGTCGATCTTCATGTTGGTGACATGGATGCCGTAGGCCGAATGATTGTCGATGGTGGTCGCGTCTTCTGAGGGGCCCTGAAGCGTGCCGTCGGCCTTGGCGACGAAGGGAATAACCGTCGGAACTTTGAACTCAACGTTGTCGATCTCGGTCCTGACCATTACTTTCGTGGTTCCAACGCGCCCGGCCGCCATAGCTGGCGTCGGGGCAGCGCCCATTGCGAGCGCGAGCGCGAGCCCTGCGCCCACGACGAGCGCTCTGGCTCCGTTCATGTTTCTGGTGATGTCCATGGTCGTTCCTTTCTATTCGCCGCGGGCCGTCCCCGCGATGATTGGACGAATGCTGGTGAATTGCGTGCGGTGCCGCGTCGGCCGGAAAAGCTAGTTCTCGGCTTGCTCAACCCGCACCTTGACACGTGTCGGATTGCCGTGGCTGTCGAGGGTCTTGGCATCGAGTGCCTGGATCTCGATGTACGCCTCGCCTTCTTTGATGTCGCCGGCGGGGCACGTCTCGATTGTCTTGCCGGTCTCGACCACACCGGATTCGTACATGGTCTCGTCGTTTTGGATGACGCGGAATCGCTGGGGAAATTTATTGTCTTGGACGTTTTGCACGTTGACGCGCAGCTTGCCGTCCTCCTGCAGCTGAGCGACCGGCGCGACCGAAATCGTCATCATGTTGTCGCGGACGATAGCGTCGAGCTCATCTTGGATTTCCTGACGCGTTTTGCCCTCGGCCGTCGTAACCGAAGCGCCCGCCTCGGGTACGGGCTGCGACTGCCAAGCGTATAGTCCTACGGCGACAAGGGCGCAGACGATGGCCAAACAGGCAACGATGAGCTTTTTGCGACGACCCAGGCCTACAAAGTGGGGTGGCCTCTTCGCGCTCATGCGGCATCCTTGGCGGTATAGATGCGCGCAAAGGTGGACGGGTCCGCTCCAAAGAGCATGTGAAGCATCAGGCGGCGCGAGTAAGCAAGCTCGTCGAAGTCGGGAGGGAGCTCGATGTCGTGGATATGCGCGATGTGGTGGGCGAGCGCCGAGAACGACTCGGGGTCGCAGATCACATCGGTGGTAACGTGGTAGACCGTCGTATCGGGGAATGCCTCTTCGTCGAAAGGCAGGAGATGGGGATCGTCGTCGACTTCGATGGCGATGCCGTACTGGGGCCAGTAATATGCCATGGGAACCTCC
>CATZKS010000088.1 GCA_958421035.1 uncultured Collinsella sp.
ACTATCCCCTAAATTCAAAGGTGCTCAGGCCAAACGTCAGCAGGTCGCCGTTGCGCAGCGGGCAGCGCGTGATGCGGCGGTTGTTGACGAGCGTGCCGTTGGTGGAATTGAGGTCCTCGATCGACCAGTCCGAACCGGTAAAGGTGAGTTGGGCGTGACGACGCGACACGTTGGGGTCGCGCAGGGCGATGTCCGAAACCGAACGCTCGCGACCGATGGTCACCTGCGCGGAAGTGATGCTGTGGCTCTCGCCGCTCACGACGTCGACGAGCTGGGCGAGCGGGCGCTGCGGGGCGCGGGTGCTCGCCATGTTGGAGGCAATACCGGCCGCGGCGCCAAGGCCCACGGCGGCGCCGGTCGCGGCGGCTCCGCCCATGCCGGCGAGGGCGTCACGAGAGACGGTCTGCGGCACGGGGATGGGCGCGGCGGCGGGGTCGGGGACGCTGGGCGCAAAGGGATCGGCCACGGCGAGCGGGTCGGGAGCGGCGGCACGGGGCGACGGCTGCTGGGGCATGGCGGCGGGGTGCTGTTGCTGCGGAGCGGCGAATTGCTGCTTGCCGGCGCGGGGAGCGCTGGCGGCGCGGCTTGCGGCCGAGTTGTTCTGGCCCAGGCCATTCTGGTAAGCGCGTTCTTCCTCGTACAAACGACCGAGCGTGGGGGCGTCGACGTTCTCGGCAAAGACCGAGAACTTACCGGCACGCAGCTGCGGGTCGATCATAAAGCGAACGAGGGGTTCGCCGACAAACACATAGCGGCGCTTTTCGGCCTGTGCCTTCACAAACTCGCGGACTTCGCGCGAAAGCTCGGGGTAGAACGGGGCGAGCATGGGATCGTCGTCGGCGGCGATCAGGATGGTATAGAGTGCCGGCGCGGTGTTGACGCCGTTGATCACCAGAGTCTGATCCTCCATGTCGCGAGCGGCCTGCTTGGCAAGCTTCTTAAAGGAGAACGGGGCACGGGTGGCACCGAAGATGCCGGCCACGTGGTCCTCGAAGATGTTCAGGAAGTTCACGAAAGATCACTCTCCGTATAGGTTCTTTGGTATCCGAGCAAATATAGGCATATCCCAACGATTATAGAGGATAGGGTTCCCGCAACCGCCGCCTTGACGACGACCGCGCCCGCAAGGCTGGCAATTTCCATATGGTGTGCAAGACAGAGCGACGCCGCGGTGCCTATTCCGCAGCCGGCGATGGCAGCGATTGCAGCCAGGTTCGAGCCCTGCTCGGCACGCTTGGCATGGGCGTTGAGCAGCAGAGATGTCAGTGCAGCTGTCGCCGCGACAAGCACAACGGCAGCCCAGAAGAGCATGTCTCCCAGCGCCGCGGCAACATTGCCGAGCCCCAGCGCGCCTCCGGCGGAAAGCGCAACCGTAGCCAGGCGGCCAAAAAGCGCGCCCATCCCCGTGGCGGCCGCGGCGCTTGCCGGGCCGAGCCAAAAGGCCGCGATGCCGGCGGCGACCCCGGCGGCAAGGAGGACGTCGCCCGTTAGACAGCCAAGTGCCACCGCGCAGGTGAGCGCCGCGCTCGCGGCCGCCTCGGTGCGTCCCCAGGCGATCCACCAACCGGACATGGTGGCGGCAAAGAGCACCGCGACGGGTAGCATCGACAGGATGCCCTGCGTCTGCATGGTGGCGTTGGCCATAAGTACCAAAAAGCCCACGGCCGAGATGGCCGAGCCAATCTGCGGGGCCAGGCCGGCGGCCGCCCCAATCGCGATGGCCGCGGCAATAAGTCCGGGAAGCGCCGCGACGCCAGCCGTCTGCATGATCAAAAAGCTAAAGGCACCACACGTTAGCGCCGAGATGGCGCGCATGGTGTAATCGCGTGCGTGGCTCCAGCGCGTGCCGGCCCAGCCGAGTGCGGGGTCGACCTCGATGGTGTCGTCCTCATAGGGTAGCGATTCGATATCGTCTGCCGCGCGCTCGTCATCCGACAGCTCGCCCACCATCTGCTCCAGGCTGCGACGGCCCTCGCGCACGCTGCCCAAGTCGTCGAGCAGCTGGTCGCAAAATGCCTCAATGCTGTTGGGGCGGTCTTGCGGCATGGGGGAGAGGGCGCTCATGAGCGCAGCCTCGGCTCCCGGGGGAAAGTGCGGGATGAGCTCGCTGGGATAGGTGGCACCGCCGATGATACGGCCGAGCGAGTCGCCGGGCGTGGCGGCCATAAAGGGAGCGCTGCCGCACAGGCCCTCGTAGATCACACAGGCGAGGGCAAAGACATCGGCGCGCTCGTCAACCGTGCCAGTTTCGATGTCGAGCTGCTCGGGTGGCATGTAGCCGATGGTGCCGCCGCGCGAGCCGCCAAAGCCGCCGGCAGACGACAGCCGCGCCATGCCAAAGTCGGTGAGCTTTACATTGCCCGAGTGGTCGATGAGCACGTTGGCGGGCTTAATGTCCAGGTGGAGCACGCCGTTGCTATGGGCGAAAGTGAGTGCCTGGCCCAGCGTGTCGGCAATTGCCGCGGCCTCGTCAAAGGTGAGCGAATGGCCGTCCACACGATGCAAAAACTCGGCTAGGGACATGCCGTCGACATACTCCATGACCAGGTAGGCATAGGCGGTATCGTGCGTAAAGTCGATAACCTGCACGATATTGGGATGTTGAAGCATGGCGGCGGTGTGTGCCTCGCGCAGGACATCCATGATGTCGCTGGCGGGCATGCCGGCACCGCTTGTGAGGGGGATACGCTTAATGGCGACGCGACGGCGCAGGTGCGTGTCGCGGCAAATCTCGATGGAGCCAAAACCGCCGGTTGCAAGCGTCTCGAGCGGCTGGAACCGCTTGAGCAGCTCGCGAGAGCTGGTGCCCTCCAAGGGAACGTCCGGCGAGAACCGGGCGGTATGTTGCGAGAAAAGCGGCATGGCCAACCCTCGTGCGTTTAAAGTTCGTTTGCGAGCGGCGGGCCAGGGTCAAGCCGTTCGCGGTGGCATAGATGCTGCTAGTTTAGCACGCTCGGGCGCATGGTGAAGGTAGCGGGGCGAGGTGGCCTATCTGACTTGGCCTTAGCGCTTCTTCTTGTTCTTCTTCTGCTTGCGCTGTTTGGCCTTTGCGTTCTTGGGCTCGCTTTCCTGCTTGGCCTTGGCAGCGGCCTTTTCGGCCTTCATCTTCTTGCGTTTGGTCTCGATGCGCAGCTTTTTGTTGATGCGCGCCTTGAGGAAGGAGCCAAACTGCTCGGCATCACCACGTACAAAGGTGTCCTTGGGGATCGTCACGCCCTGCTCGGCGAACATGGCCACAAAGATGCGCTCGCCGTCGAGCACGTGGTCGAGCTTCTCAAACGGGAAGAACTGCGACTTGCCGCTCTTGCCCCAGACCATCAGGCCGTCCTCGTTGGCGGCGACGCGGCGGTAGCGGCCGCCCATGGACTCGTCGGCCTCGACGGCTTCGATAAAGTCGCGCGCGAGCGTATGGTGCAGATTGTTGCTCCACCAGGCCAAAAAGGCGCCGAACACGATCAGCACGACGCCGAACTTGATCCAGCTGCCGCCGGCCACCAGCATGCCGATGCCGATGAGCGCGGCAATCGCGGCGGCGACGTACAGGGAGCCACGGCGCCTGGGCGAGGCAACCAAGCGGGCGAAATCGGTGACGAGGTCGTTTTCGTACTGATACTCGTTGAGGTACAGGATGCCGTCGTCGGCTGCGGCCTGCTTCTCGAGCGCGACCTCGACCTGGTCGGCTGCTTCGGAGGGAACGAGGTTGCTCTCTGCGTCTGCCATGCTCTTTGGACTCCTATCGCGGCGGGCTCGCCGTACGGGTTATTATGGATGCAGTATGCCGTGCGACCGCATGGCCGCCGCGGCAACAAGACTCAGTATACCCGGGGGAGCACCCATGGAATCGTTGTACCGAAAGTATCGCCCGCTCACCTTCGACTCCGTGGTGGGCCAGCAGCATATCGTCTCGACGCTCGAGCACGCCATCACCGAGGGGCGCCTGTCCCACGCGTACCTGTTTTGCGGTCCGCGCGGCACGGGCAAGACCACCATGGCGCGTATTCTTGCCAAGGCGCTGCTCTGCCGCAATGCCGAGGCGGCGCGCGCCGAGGGTGCGAGCGGCTGCATGCCCGACGGCACCTGTGAGGAATGCGAGCTCATCGCCGAGGGCAACCACCCAGACGTCTACGAGCTCGATGCCGCAAGCCGCACCGGCGTAGACAACGTGCGCGAGGAGATCATCAACTCCGTCAACTTTGCCCCGGTGCGTGGCAAGTACAAGATCTATATCATCGACGAGGTCCACATGCTCACGACGGCGGCGTTTAACGCGCTGCTCAAGACGCTCGAGGAGCCGCCGGCGCACGTGATCTTTGTGCTGTGCACCACCGACCCGCAAAAGATTCTGGAGACCATCCTCTCGCGCTGCCAGCGCTTCGATTTCCACCGCATCGGTAACGAGGATATCGAGCATCGCCTGTCCTACGTGTGCGAGCAGGAGGGCTTCGATTACGACGACGAGGCGCTCGCCATCGTGGCGCGCCATGCCAAGGGCGGCATGCGCGACGCGCTTTCCACGCTGGAGCAGCTGAGCGTTTTTGGCAACGGAGCCGTGCATGCGGACGATGCCCGCTCGCTTTTGGGCGAGGTTTCGGACCAGATTCTGGGCGAGTTTGCGCGCGCCATTGCCGATCGTGATGTCGCCGAGCTCTATGGGCTGATTCGCGCGCAGGTCGAGGAAGGTAACGATCTGCTGGAACTGACGCGCGACCTGGTGGCGCACGTGCGCGACGTGTATGTTGCCTGCGTTGCCCGTGCCCGTGCCGAGTTGTTTGAGGGCGGCTCCGAGCAGGCCGAGGCGCTTGCTGCCGAGGCCGCTGCCTTTGGCGAGCATCCTGCCGACCGCCTGGCTCGTGTGCTGACAGTGTTCGACGATGCCGCACTGGAGATGAGGGGCGCGAGCGACGTGCGCCTGGTGCTCGAGATTGCCTGCACGCGTCTGGCGCGTCCCGAGGCTGATTTAACGATTGAGGCATTGGCCGAGCGCGTGGCACGCCTGGAGGCCATGGTTGCCAACGCCGCCGTGCCGGCGAGCGTGGCTGCTGCTCAGGCCGCCGCGCCTGCAGCATCCGTACCCGCTGCTGCCCAACAGCCGACGCTCATTTCGGGCGCCCGCGCTGCCGCCCCGGCGGCATCCGCTGCCCCCGCTGCTACGTCCGCGCGCCAGGGCGGTATGCCTTGGGACCGTGGTGCTGCCGCTCCGACGGCTCAGCCTGCGCCCCGTTCTGCGTCCGTGTCAGCTTCCAAGCCTGCAGCGCCTGCACCTCAGCCTGCGCCGGCTCCGACGCCTCAGCCCGTTGCGGCCCCCGCGCCTGCCACCGCTCCGGCACCTAAGCCCCAGTCCAACAACGCCGCCCAGGTTGCCGCCGCCGGTGCCGCCGAGACGCCCGCGGTCGAGGATGCCGGAGAGCTGCAGCGCAAATGGGCCGAGGTTGTCGAGCGTGTCAAGGCGCGTCAGGCTTCCTACGCAGGGCTTTTGCTCAACGCCCGCGCCACGGCCGACGACGGCTCCAAGCTCACGGTCTCGTTCCCCGCGGGTTCGACTTTTGCCATCAAGATGCTCGGTCGCGCCGATACGCAGTCGGTGGTCCTGCCGACGGTCTGCGCGGTCTTCGGTCGTCGTACCGTCGACTATGTCCTGGATGGGGGTGGCACGCCGGCTCCTCAACATGAGGAGCATTCTCCATCTGCACGGGCTGCGGTATCTGCGGACCCGCAACCCGTGTCCTCGGTGCCCCCTGCATCCTCGAGCGCCAGCGCGACGCAGCCAAAAGCGGCGCCGGTAGCGGCACCGACCCAGTCGGCGCCTGAACCCGCTGCGCCCAAACCGGCTGCTCCGATCCCCGCGCCCAAGTCCGCTGCCGCGCCTGCGCCCAAGTCATCCGACCTGGCCAAGGCCCCTTGGCTGCGCTCCGACAACCCTGCCGGTGCTCCTGCCACGGGCAAGCTCCCGACCGAGCCCGCGCCCCGAGCGCCCGAGCGCGCGTCCGTCCCCATGGCTCAGCCGCCTGCGCAGGCTGCGCCATGGGAATCCGAGCAGGTGCCCTACGACGATGCTATGGTCGGTGGTTTTGCTGCCGATGCCGGCGGGGACGATCTGCCCCCGTTCGACGTGCCGGGTGCGGCGTCCGCGACCAAGGCCGCTGCTGTGGCACCCGCAGCCTCTGCAAACGACGACGTCCCCGCCGCTCCCTGGGAATCCAATCCCGGTGCTGGCAGCCCCTTCGGCCATCAGGGCGCAGCCCCGAGCATCCCGCAGACCGAGGACGAGGCCAAGGCCCTCATCCGCAGCGTCTTTGGCCAGGCCACCATCTTCAAGCCGGTGGAGTAGCTGCGTAGGCGGGTATACTGCTCAAGAAGAGGACCCCTTGTCCGGGCGCATCTGTATTTCGGACATGTGTAGTGTGGTGCCGCGTATGTCGCATTTGAGCAGACAGGTGCGTGACGGTCGGCCTAGGATGCTGAGGTCGATACGATACGTCGCATGGCTGTCCGTGTACTCGACTTGCTCGGCGTTAATGGTTGCTCCGATTGCCAAATAAACGCCTAGCTCGGCATCGACAATCTTGAAGTCCTTTATCTTGACCTTGAACTCTTGATAGAGGGACGGGCTGTTGTAGTAGACGGTTCGGGTTCCGTCGGTGCACTCATCGGTCGTCTCCCATTTGACGACGGGCTGGTCCGAGCTGGCTATCAGCAGTTCTGCTCCAAAAGCTATGGCATGGGTGATGACAACCAGCAATGCCCAGCCGACAAAGAGATAGAGAACCACATATGCAACGGGGTGTTTTGAGCGGATGTTTTGGAGCGCGTTGGGGGCATTCATGGGGCACCTCCAAATTACTATCTATGGCAATCAAATTATACCCTGCCGCCATGTGCGCCGCCTCGAGCAGCGGTTCGGCATTTAGCTATTTAGTGGCGCACATGAAATGCCGGATTCGGCTCTACTAGATTGAGTGTGCGATATTATGCAACCTTGCATAATTCGACCTTGCATAATCTTTGAGTGCGGTTTGTATTGGAGGACATGTATATCGACTGAGGTAACACGTCCGCCCCGCTCTCTCGCCGCGCGCCGTGGTACGATTTTTGAGTTTGAAAGTCCCGCCGTGCTCCGGCTGCCCTTGCAGCTCGGCGTGCGGCCGCACGTAAAGGAGCCATCATGGCCGGTATGAACATGCAGCAGATGATGAAGCAGGCTCGCAAGATGCAGGAGCAGCTTGCCGCCGCGCAGGAGAACCTCAAGTCCCAGACCGTCGACGCCTCTGCCGGCGGCGGCATGGTCAAGGTGACCGTTAACGGCGAGATGGAGCTCGTCAACCTCACCATCGATCCCGATGCGCTCGATCCCGAGGACGTCGATATGCTGCAGGATATGATCATGGCTGCCGTCAACGAGGCCGTTCGCGGCGTCAACGAGCTCGCCAACAAGCAGATGGGCGCCATCACCGGCGGCCTCAACATCCCGGGCATGCCGTTCTAAGACACGCATATATATGAGTGCCAACCACAGTCTGCAAAAACTGCTCGATGAGCTGGGCCGTCTGCCGGGCATTGGTCCCAAGTCGGCCCAGCGCATCGCCTATTACCTGTTGGAGGCCGACGCCGAGGAGGCGCGCCGCCTGGCCGAGGCCATCCTGGAGGTCAAGCAGGAGGTCCACTTTTGCAGCCGCTGCTTTAACTACGCCACGGCCGACGAGTGCTCCATCTGCCAGGACCCGATGCGCGATACCACTCGCATTTGCGTGGTGGGCGAGCCGCGCGATGTCCAGGCGATCGAGCGCACGGGCAGCTACCACGGCCTCTACCACGTATTGGGCGGCGTGATCAGTCCCATGGACAAGATTGGCCCCGAGCAGCTGCACATTCGAGAGCTGCTGGCACGCTTGGGCCACGAGGACATCCACGAGGTCATCATCGCCACCAACCCCAATATTGAGGGCGAGACCACGGCGAGCTATCTGGCCCGTACCATCAAGCCGTTGGGCGTCGAGGTGTCGCGTCTGGCAAGCGGCCTTCCCGTGGGCGGCGACTTGGAGTATGCCGACGAGCTTACGCTTGGCCGCGCCATCGAGGCCCGCCGCGCGATTTAGGTGGCGAGCCTGCTCCTGCCGTATGTTTTCCTCGCGACGCACGGGGTAGTCATAATTTCCCCGTGCGACTGTGAGTTTGTTGTGCAACAAAGATGCTTCGTATCCGCTTATCGCATGGATGCTTCCGCTCGCATCCTTAATTTGTCCATTCGTTGCGCAACCTTTTTGGTTCGCTGATACACTCAAATATGGATTCGAATGAATGCGCCGCTCCCGAGCGGCGTGTTTTTGTTGGAGGAGAACGCATGCGGCCCGGTGGCACTCAGACAAAGCGCGGCGCCGCGGTGCGCATACGACGCCGACTGGGCTTGGCGCCGCGGGCGTACGCACTGCTATCGTGCTCGCTGGTGCTGGTCATGGCTGGCGTTTCTGCCTATGGCATGACCGTGCCGTCCATGATGCAGGCGCATGCCGCACGCGAACCGCGCGTGGGGCATGAGGTCAAAAGTGATCTGGGCACCACGACTGGATATGCTTGGGCAAGTGTGGT
>CATZKS010000089.1 GCA_958421035.1 uncultured Collinsella sp.
AGTCAAAGCCCTCGAGATAGCTCTTAGCGTACTCCTTGGGATCGATGCCCAGCTGCTCGAACTCGTCGCCCGAGGCCTCTTCCAGGCCGGCGAGGAAGTCGTCGCCACCGTTCTTGACCTCGTCAAACTGCGTCGTAAGATCCTCGGTGATAAGCTCCTCAACCGAAGGACCTCCGCAGCCGGAAAGCACAACCACGCACGCGACCAGAACAGCCATCAGGGGCGCAAGCAGCAGCTTCTTCTTCATGACATTCCTCCCAACAAGCGGCACCGCGCTTCCTGACGCGGTGCACGTCGTAACAATAAGGCCATACTAGCCGCTAACGAACACCCCCGGCAAAGCAAAGGCGCAGTCGGCTCGATTTATCGTCCGAACGGTTTACCGGTCCGCCCAACGCGCAATAAAACGTTCCGCCGCATTGTAATAAAAAAGGTGGCCGGATAACCCGACCACCCTTGCACATCCTTTGGATGTCGCAGTCTACTTGCGGACGACCTTAACGATGGCGTCACCAGCAGCGACGGCAGACTCGGCCTCGACGGTAAGCTCGACGTCGGCGAACTCAGCGGTGTTGGACACAGCCACGACGACGCAGTCCTTGTAACCGGCAGCAGCGATCTTGGTGCGGTCGATCTTGAGGATGGGCTGGCCGGCCTTCACGACGTCGTCAGCCTTGACGAAGCCCTCGAAGCCGTCGCCGTTCATGTTGACGGTATCGACGCCAACATGCACCAGAACCTCGATGCCGCTATCGGACTGCAGGCCCACGGCGTGACCCATGGTGACGGTCACCTTGCCGTCGCAGGGAGCGTAGACCAGATCGTCCTCGGGCCACACGGCGCAGCCCTTGCCCAGGACCTCGCCGCCAAAGACGGGATCGGGCACGTCGGCCATCTTGATGACCTTGCCCTTGACGGGCGAGCACAGCACGTCGGCGCCGGCAGAAGCAGAGATGGAGGCAGGAGCAGCGGCGGCCGCGGGCTCAGCCTTCTTCTTAAACATGTCAAACAGACCCATACGTTTTCTCCTCTTGATTAAGCGCAACGTTATGCGCATGCCTATGGTGATTATAGTGCCAAATGGTTTAAATACTAAGGTGGGGACTCGAATCGCGAGCCCTTTCAAGCCCTTCCCAAAACCTTTTCCCCAGTGGCGCTCATATTGTCGATTAATCCTCGATAAGCCCCAGACGAGCAAAGGCGTTCCAGATGCCGTCGTCATTGACGTCGGTGGTCACGTAGTCGGCGGCCGGTCCGGCGTTCGGCAGAACGCCGGACCGGCCGCCGGAACTCAATTACTCCAGGCCCTCGGTGCCGTTGGACTTGATGATCTTCTGGTATGCAAAGAAGCTGTCCTTGCGGCGGCGCTCGTAGGTACCGGTGCCGTCGTCGTACTTATCGACGTGGATGAAGCCGTAGCGCTTGCGCATCTCGCCGGTGCCGGCGGACACCAGGTCGATGGGGCCCCACCAGGTGTAGGCGATCAGGTCGACGCCGTCGGCGATTGCCTCGCCCATGGCTTTGATGTGGCTGCGCAGGTAGGCGATGCGGTACGGGTCATGGATGGAGCCGTCCTCCTCGACCTCGTCGTAAGCGCCCATGCCGTTCTCGACCACCATCAGCGGAATCTCGTAGCGAGCATAAATCTCGTTGAGGGCGATGCGCAGGCCCAGCGGGTCGATCTGCCAGCCCCAGTCGGTGGACTCCAGATAGGGATTCTTTCCGCCAAAGGTCATGTTGCCCTCGGTCATCTCGTGGTCCTTGTGGGTGCCCACGGTGCCGGACATGTAATAGCTAAAGGAATAGAAGTCGACCTTGCCGTCGGCGATATCCTGCAGGTCGCCGTCCTCCATCACAAGCTCAACATCGTTCTCGGCCCAGAAGCGCTTGGCATAGAACGGGTACTTTCCGCGCACCTGCACGTCGGAGCAGTACCAGTTCATGGCGTTCATCTCCTGCTGCGTGGCGAACACGTCGGCCGGATCGCACGTGGCGGCATAGGAAAGGATAAAGCAGTCCATGTTGCCCATCTTGAACTGCGGGTAATGCTCGTGGGCATAGCGCACGACGCGACCGCTGGCGACAAACTGGTGATGCAGCGCCTGCATACGGGCCTGCGGCGTGGTGTGAACCGCCGAAGCCGGGCCCTCAAAGCCCTGAATCATGCTGGTCTCGAAGAGGTTGCCCATGTCCTGAGTACCGCAGTTGATCTCGTTGAAGGTGAGCCAGAACTTGACCTTGTCCTGGTAACGGTCGAAGACGGTTTGGCAGTACTTCTCAAAGAAGCCGATGAGCTCGCGGCTCGCCCAGCCGTTGTACTTCTCGACCAGGTGATAGGGCATCTCGTAGTGTGAGAGGGTCACGAGCGGCTCGATGTTGTGGGCGCGCAGGCAGTCGAAGACGCGGTCGTAGAAGGCGAGGCCGGCCTCGTTGGGCTCAGCATCGTCGCCGTTGGGGAAGATACGGCTCCAGGAGATGGACATGCGGAACATGTTGAAGCCCATCTCGGCGAACAGCGCGATGTCCTCCTCATAGTGATGGTAGAAATCGATGCCGTCATGGTTGGGGTAGAAACGGTCGGGGTCGATATCGATCGTGATCTGACGCGGCTCCTTGTAGCTGCCACCCAAGAAATGGTCGTCGACGGAAGGACCGCGGCCGTCCACGTTCCAAGCGCCCTCAAACTGGTTGGCGGCGGTGGCGCCACCCCAATAGAAGCCCTCGGGGAACTTGATGTTTGCCATGAGCATCTCCTTTGCATCGCGGGTCGATAAGCTGAGTATCGCCCACGCGCGCGGCAGGCAGGGGCAGGGGTGCCAAACCCGACACTTCTTTTCGTTCTCAAGTCCTGCCGCCGCCCCGTCCCTGATACTTCCTGATACCGACCGAAACGTGCCAAAATAAACCTGTCCCTTTTTGGCAGGTTTGGCGAGTGTGGGAGTTCGTATGGATATCAAACGCAAGATTTCCGAGGCACAGGGCCTTACCCCTACCGAGCAACAGCTCGGCATTGCAGCCCTTGCCATCGGCGAGGACATCCGCGGACTTTCTATTAAGGAATTTGCCGCGCGCACCAATGTTTCTGTTGCGAGCGTGCACCGTTTTTGCAAAAAGCTCGGCCTCGAGGGCTTTAAGGATCTCAAAGTCGAGCTCATCCGCCTGGCAACCGAATCGGGCAATCGGCGCGACGTGGACATCAACTTTCCCTTCGACGCCACGTCCACCCCTGCGCAGGTTATGGAGCGCATGGAGGGGCTCTACCAGACCACGCTGGCCGAAACACAGGAGCTGCTCGACCCCACGCAGCTTGACCACGCCGCCAAGCTCATCGCGAACGCCCGACAGGTCGACATCTACACGGGCTCGCACAACCTCTATCCAGCGGGAATGTTCCGCGACCGTCTGCTCTCCGCCGGCAAGAGCGCGACGTGCCACGACGGTGTCGAGGCCCAGGTGCGCACGGCGCTCGCCTCGGGCCCCGACCATGCGGCAATCGTCATCTCCTACAGCGGCCTTGCCCCCAACCTCAAGGACATCTTGCCGATCCTCAGCAGTCGACATGTCCCGGTCATCGTCATCGGCACGCCATACTGTGCACGCCTGCATCCCGGCTTTGCCGCCTACCTTACGGTGAGTGACCACGAGAGCATGACGCATCGCATCACACAGTTCGCGAGCCACATCGCCGTGCAATACGTGCTCGATTCGCTCTACAGCAGCTACTTCGCCAAAGACTACGCCCACTGCGCCGAATTCCTAGAGCGCTCATTCCCCTACACCCGCCTGCCCGGGCTCAAGTAGTCATTTAAGAACGTCCCCAATGACTAACGGCCGACCTAATAACGACTTCTCGTCATTAGGTCGGCCATATCAACTCTAATAACTATTTATTCCGTAAACTCGTTATTAGAATCTGACGCAGGAGGCCAGGCTCACATGTGGCACCGCGGCGGAAAGCAGCTTGCCCCCGCGCTAACCGAATGAGCGGGATTTTCGGACGTCTATCTAACGAGCGTGGATAATCTCCCACTTTGAGCCCACACGGGGACCAAAAACGGGAGATTATCCACGCTCATTTCTGACTAGTCATTGGGGACGTTCTTAAACGACTAGTCAAACAAGAACGTCCCCAATGACCACTCCGGCAACGCCGATGTTATGGCAACGACAGCGCGCGGGGCGCATTCGGAGCAAGACGACGCCGCAGGTAGAGAACGGACAGCGAGCGACGTCCAGGGCGAACAAGTTGGCATGAAAAAGGCGAGACATTGACCTTCTGGTCATGCCTCGCCTTTTGAATGACAAATTGTCGCCCTGGGCGGCGCGCAGCGTCGAGCCGTTACGCCGTTCGGCAGAACGGCGTAACTACTCCCGTGCTCCGTACTGCTCGTAGTAGGCATCGATGGCGGCCTTGAGCTCGTCGTCGATGACAACCTTGCCGTCGATCTCGTGGTTATAGAGGGTCTCGACGACCTCGGCCATGGAGACGATGCTCGCGACGGGGAAACCGTACTTGGCCTCGATCTCCTTCTGCGCGGTGGTCACGCCGCCCTTGCCGACCTCCATGCGGTTGAGGGACACGATGAGGCCCTTGATTTCGACGTCGGCAGCAGCCTTAACCTTGGGATAGGTCTCGTCGATGGACTTGCCGCTGGTGGTGACGTCCTCGACCATGACCACGCGGTCGCCGTCCTGGGGCTCATAACCCAGCAGGTTGCCCTTATCGGCACCGTGGTCCTTGGCCTCCTTGCGGTCGCAGCAGTACTTGACCTCCTTGCCGTACAGCTCGTGGTAGGCAATCGCGGTCACGACGGCCAGGGGAATGCCCTTGTAGGCCGGCCCAAACAGCACGTCAAAGTCGTCGCCAAAGTTATCGTGGATGGCCTGGGCGTAATACTCGCCCAGCTTCTTGAGCTGGTAGCCCGTCACGTAAGCACCGGCGTTCATAAAGAACGGGGACTGACGGCCGCTCTTGAGCGTAAAGCTGCCGAACTTAAGGACGTCGGACTCGACCATAAACTTGATGAACTCTTGCTTGTAAGCCTCCATGCGGGCTCCTCTCGTAATCGCGTACGTGCTCTCCAGTTTAGCGCAGGCAGGGCGTCGATGCGGGCGCGCTTTGAGGCCACGGCATTCTGTAAGAGCTTTGTCGGAGACGATGGTTTTCTGAACAATGGGGGTTGACATGTCAAAACCCCTCATCAAGAATACGGGCGGATTGAAACGGGTACGAGATACCCAAAGCGCGCTGCGCCCGGCCTTAAGGAGGTGTGCCATGGAAGGCAGTCCTAGTCGAAAAACCTGCATGTCGCCCTCGGCACGCCGTGAGGATTCCGTATTCGCATAAGCACCACGAACCGATCGTCAAAACCACCACAAAGGTGCACTGTCCCCTTTGTGGTGGTTCGCGAGCTTGACGTGAGCGACATCTAGGTTTTTTGAAGCAAATACGACACGTACGCTAACTCCCTTCAACAAGGAGGACCCTATGCTGATGCTCAAAACCGCCACGGTACTCGAAGCTATCTCCAAGCGCCGCCGCACGGCGCGCCCTGCCGCTCACACCGGCCTGTCCAAGAACACCATATTCGCCGCCACCCATAGCGCCGAGGACGCCCTCGTACTGCTTGACGCCACGGCAAACGGCCTCACCGCCGAGCAGGCAACCGAGCGCCTGAACGCCGTCGGCCCCAACACCATCGAGGCAACGATCAAAACGCTCGCCCGCCGCATCGCCGACGCGTTCATCGATCCCTTCGCCGGCATCCTCGCCGCGCTCGCACTGGTCTCGCTCTACATCGACGTGCTCGCCGCACCCGAGCCGCAGCGCGACCCCTCCACGGTCATCGTCATCGGCATCATGCTGCTGGTATCGGGCAGCATGAAGTTTATCCAGGAAGCCCGCAGCGGCAATGCGGCCGAGGCCCTCAAGGACCTGGTCTCCAACACTTGCACCGCCCTGCGCGACGGCGAGCGCATCGAGATCCCCTTCGACGAGCTCGTCCCCGGCGATGTAATCCGTCTCTCTGCCGGCGATATGGTGCCGGCAGATGCCCGCATCATCACCGCGCGCGACCTGTTTGTGATCGAGTCCGCACTCACCGGCGAGAGCGAGGCCGTCGAGAAGACCACCGCCGTCACCGTCGTCGAGGGCGCCGACGGCTCCGCACTGCCACTCTCTGCCTGCAAGAACATCGTCTTTACCGGCACCTCCGTGCAAAACGGCGCCGCCATGGCGCTTGTCGTTGCCACCGGCTCGGACACCTACCTGGGCGGCATCGCCAAGATGCTCAACGGGCGCGGCGAAAAGAGCGCGTTTGACCGCGGCGTCTCGAGCGTCTCCATGTTGCTCGTACGCCTCATGCTCGTTATGGCGCCGGCCGTCTTTGCCATCAACGCCGCCACCAAGGGCAACGTCATCGACGCGCTGCTGTTCGCCACGAGCGTGGCCGTAGGCATCACGCCGCAAATGCTTCCCGTCATCGTGACCACGAGCCTATCGCAGGGCGCCAAGGACCTCGCCCGTCGCCAGGTTATCGTCAAGGAGCTGCCGGCGATTCAAAACCTCGGCGCGATGGACGTCCTGTGCTGCGACAAGACCGGCACCCTCACCGAAGACCGCATCGTGCTCGAGCGCTATCTCAGCACCGACGGCAACGAAGACGCACGCGTGCTGCGCCATGCATTTTTGAATAGCTTCTTCCAAACCGGCCTCAAAAACCTTATCGACCTGGCCGTAATCGACCGTGCCGATGTGACACCCTCGACCGTCGCACCCGATTCCATGCTGGGCCAGAGCCTGCGCGACCGCTACACCAAGGTCGACGAGGTTCCCTTCGATTTCTCGCGCCGTCGCCTGAGCGTAGTTGTCGCCGACGCCCAAGGCAAAACCCAGATGGTTACCAAGGGCGCTGCCGAGGAAATGCTCGAGATCTGCTCCTTTGTCGAGATCGATGGCATCGCTCAGCCGCTCACCGACGAGAAGCTCGCCCAGATTCGCAAGCAGATCGCCGGACTTAACGCCGAGGGCCTACGCGTAATTGCCGTGGCGCAGAAGACCAATCCGCGCTGCGTGGGCGAGTTTGGCATCGCCGACGAGTGCGACATGGTGCTGATGGGCTTTTTGGCCTTCCTCGATCCGCCCAAAGCAAGTGCCGCGGGCGCCGTCGCCACCCTCGAGGCCAAGGGCGTGGCGGTCAAGGTCCTAACCGGCGACAACGACCGCGTCGCCGCCACCGTCTGCGAGCAGATTGGTATCGATGCGAGCAACGTCTTGCTCGGCTCCGAGATCGATGCGCTCGATGACGCCGAACTTGCCGAGCGCGCCGAGAAAACCCACCTCTTCGCCAAGCTCTCGCCGCTGCAGAAGGCGCGCCTGGTACGTGTCATGCGCGAGATGCTCGGCCACACCGTGGGCTTTATGGGCGACGGCATCAACGACGCCGCCGCCATGCGTGCGAGCGATTGCGGCATCTCGGTCGATTCGGCCGTCGATATTGCCAAGGAATCCGCCGATATCATCTTGCTTCAGAAGGACCTGGGCGTGCTCGAGCGCGGCATCATCGAAGGCCGCCGCACTTACGGCAACCTGCTCAAGTACCTCAAGACCACGGTGAGCTCCAACTTTGGCAATGTGCTGTCCGTGACCGTCGCGAGCCTGTTCTTGCCGTTTTTGCCCATGAGCGCCCTGCAGCTGGTACTGCTGTCGCTGGTCTACGAGATCGTGTGCATCGCACTGCCGTGGGACACCGTCGATGACGCCTGGACTGCCCGCCCGCGTGCCTGGGACGCCGCATCCATCAAGGGCTTTATGCTCGAGCTGGGCCCCGTGAGCTCGCTGTTTGACATCGTGACCTTCGCCGCGCTCTTCTTTGTCGTGTGCCCCGCCGCCGTGGACGCAAGCTGGTCCGAGCTTGCCGCCGCGGGCGACGTCGCGGGTATGGCGACCTTTGCTGCGCTCTTCCAGAGCGGCTGGTTTGTCGAGTCCATGTGGTCGCAGACACTCGTGGTCCACATGTTGCGCTCCCCGCATCTGCCGAGCCCGCGCGACCACGCCGCGCCCGCATTGTGCGTTCTTACCGTGCTGGGCCTGGCGCTCGTCACCTGGCTGCCGGCAAGCCCCATCGCCGATGCGCTCGGCCTCATGCCGCTGCCCGCGAGCTTTTTTGGGCTGCTCATTGGCATCGTCACCGCCTATATCGCGCTCACCCAGCTGGCAAAGCGCCGCTACATTGCCTGCCACGGCGAGCTGCTGTAGCAAGTAGACGGAAAACACCCTGCCAGCTGCCGTTGCCACTACCACAGCTGCCAACGCCGCTGCCGTTGCCTCTGCCGCCGCCGCAGTCTATCCCCCCAGCAATTGCGGTGAAATAGTTCCTGTTTGGGGGTGCGGACGATTTCTTGGACCGCGCCTAGGCGTATCCAAGCTTCCTGC
>CATZKS010000090.1 GCA_958421035.1 uncultured Collinsella sp.
CGCGCCCCGGGCGCCGCACGCGAGCGCTGGGGCTTTGAGGGCTGGCAGCTGCACGACGCCGCTCTGTGGGAGCAGTTGCTTACCGAGGCACGCGAGCGCGAGACGGCAGCACGCGAGCGCCAGGCACGCATCGTGGCCGCGGATGTTGACCCCGCCGCCCGCAAGACCGCCGAGCGCATGGTCAAGTGCGCCGGCTACAAGCGCTTTGTCGATTTTTGCGCCGCCAAGTCCGCCGCCGTGCTGGACCATGCGGGCGCCGTCGCCGGCGCCGCCGTGGTCGCAGACACCACCGAGACCCCGCTTTCGCTCATGCACGACGCCATGACGCTGGTCGGTGAGCTGCGCCGCGCGCCCGAGCTTGCCGCGGCGCAGCTCGCCGCGCTCACCCGCGACGGATTGCTGGCCCGCGCGCTCCACGCCGAGCCCGAGTGCGCGATCGCCGTCATGCCCAACAACGAGGAGGCGACCGTCGAAGTCTGGCCCTCGCTCGACCACGCCGCCGCGGCGTTTGAGGCTTCGACCAGTGCGGATGCCGAGGCCGAGGTTGCGGATGCCAACGAAGTCAACGACAACGCCGCCAACACCCCCATGCCCGAACCTGCCGCCACGCTCGACCTGGGCGACGGCAAGCCGCTGCCCGTGCTCATCCCCGAGTCGGAGCAGTTCGCCAACCGTCTGCGCAAGAACGCCCGCCTGCGTCGCAAGTGGGCCAAGCGCGAGGGCGTGAGCTGCTACCGCGTCTACGATGCCGACCTACCCGATTACTCCGCCGCCATCGACCTGTACGAGGGCTGTCCGCAGACGCCGGGCCGCTGGCTCGTCATCGCCGAATACGCCGCGCCCAAGACCATCGACCCCGCACTGGCCCAGGCCCGCATGCTCGACATCTTGGCCATCGCACCGCGCATCCTGGATGTTCCGGCCGAGCACGTGCACGCCAAGGCCCGCATGCGCTCACGCGGCGGCTCGCAGTACGGCAAGCAGGGCGCCGGCAAGGGCGGCTCGAGCGAGCGCGCTAACATCGCACGTCGCCGTCTGCCGCTCATCGAAGAGGGCGGCCTTACCTTTGCCGTCAACTTTGACGACTATCTGGATGTGGGCATCTTCCTGGATCACCGCGTCACCCGCAACCTGGTGCGCGAACATGCCAAGCAGGCGCGCCGCTTCCTCAACCTGTTCGCCTACACCGGCACTGCCACCTGCTACGCAGCCGATGGCGGCGTCGAGGAGACCGTGACGGTCGATCTTTCCAACACCTACCTGGACTGGGCCGAGCGCAATATGCGTCAGAACGGCTTTGTGGGGCCGCAGCATCACTTTGTGCGCGACGACGTGCTCGCCTGGATTCGTGACCAGCGCCAGACGCGCAACCGCTGGGACCTGATCTTTGTCGACCCGCCCACGTTCTCGAACTCGTCCAAGATGGGCCGTCGCACCTGGGATGTCCAGCGCGACCATGTCGAGCTTTTGGCCGGCGTATCGCGCCTGCTCGCACAGGGTGGACATGCCATCTTTAGCTGCAACCTGCGTGGCTTCCGTCCCGAGACGCGCAAGCTCGCGCGCGCGGGCGTGGTGCTGGAGGACATTACGGCGCAGACCATCCCCGAGGATTTCGCGCGCAACCAGAAGGTGCATCATTGCTATATCGTGCGCCGCCTGCCCATCGAGGACGCCATGGCCGAGGTCGGCTTTAGCGCCGAGGAAATTGCCGAGCGAACCGAGGAGCTGCGTAACCCCGAGGCCCGCAAGCCTCGTGCAACGGCGCCCGCGCACGCGCAGACCGGCAACGGCAAGCCCAACTTTGTCGGCAAGCCCTCCCCCGCCGGCAAGCCCAAAAAGAAAAAATTTTACGCCAGCAAGCCCAAGGGCAAATAAACAAAGTTGCGGTGGAATACGGACTGTTTGCCTGGAATTAGGCAAATTTAGACCGTATTTCACCGCAACTCATATTGGGATGGCGGATGCCGACCTATCCCTGGATGACCAATCGGTAACCAATACCCACGTGCGTTTGGATATAGCGCGGATGCGCGGGGTCGGACTCAATCTTCTTGCGCAGCGTGCCCATAAAGACACGCAGGCTCGCCAGGTCGCTCTTGGTCGCCGTGCCCCAAATCTCGTGCAGGATAAACTGGTGCGTCAGCACCTTGTCGGCGTTATGCGCCAGCAGGCATAGCAGTTTGTACTCGATCGGCGTCAGATGCAGCTCCTCGCCATCCATCGTGGCGATGCCGGCATCAAAATCGATATGCAGCTCACCGGTATCGAACGAGCCCTCGGAAGCAACGCCGCCCGTTTGCGCATACGAAAGACGCCTGAGCGTCGTGCGAATGCGCGCGAGCAGCTCCTCGACCGAAAACGGCTTGGTCAGGTAGTCGTCGGCGCCGGCATCGAGTGCACGAATCTTGTCCGCATCCTCGCTGCGCGCCGAGACCACAATGATCGGCATGCCCGACCATGCGCGCACCGACTCCACCACCTTGACGCCGTCCATATCGGGCAGGCCCAGATCGAGCAGCACGATGCTCGGTGCCTGCGACGAGGCGGCGGCGATGGCGGCATGGGCGGTCTCCACGGCCATATGGCGCAAGCCGTGCGCCTCGAGCGCAGCAACGATAAGGTTGCGGACGGCGGGATCGTCCTCAACGACCAAGATGAGCGGTTTTACGGCAGAGTTCGACACAGCGCTACTCCTTATCAAACGAAACCTCGGCGGCGGGAAGCTCGATCGTAAAGACCGAGCCGTGCGGTTCCGCCGCGGCAACCTCTATGCTACCGCCATGCGCCAACGCAATGGAACGGCAGAGCGAAAGACCCAGGCCCACGCTGCGGTGGCTGTCGGCCAGACCATGGTTGGCGGTATAGAACGACTCAAAGATCCGCTCGCGGTCCTCGGGTGCGATGCCCGGACCATCATCGGCCACCGAGCACGCCACGCGTCCATCGTCGACGCTAATCGAAATCATGATATGCGAGCCTGCGGGCGTATAGGTGATGGCGTTGTTCACCAGATTGACCACCAGCTGCACCATCAGGCGCGCATCGACGTTGACGAGCGCCGGCTCATCGCACGCCACCACCTTAAGGTCGTGCTCGCGCACGGCAGGGTTCACGTGGCGCAGCGCCTCCTCGACGATATCGTCCATGAGCTCGAGCGTGGTCGACAGGCGCATACCGCCACCCTCGAGTTTGGTGATGGCGAGCAGATTCTCGACGGTGGCGTTGAGCCACAGCGCATCCGAGCGAATGGACAGGAGCATGCCGCGGCGCGTCTGGCTATCGAGCACGGCCGTGCCGGTCGAGCCCTGGTCGAGCAGCACGTCGGCATTGCCCGAAATACTGGTGAGCGGCGTGCGCAGGTCGTGCGAGATGGAGCGCAGCAGGTTGGCGCGCAGCTGCTCGTTTTTGGCGAGCACCGCCGCCTCCTCGCGGGCCTCCATGGCGCGGGCGCGATCGAGCGCCAGCTCGCCTTCGCTCACGATGGCATCGGCAAGTGTGCGCTCCTCGTGCGTCAGCACGTCGGGCTCGGCAACGATAGCCAGCACCCCCACCACCGAGGCGGGATCGCCCGTGCGCACCATAGTGTCGCCCGAACGCACAGTCAGGTATATGCCGTAGAACGCCGAGCCGCCATAGGTGGCATCGAGCGGCGTTCCCACATAGGCGGACGCCGAGAGCCGCGGCGGCATCTGCGGCGCCAGTTCGTGCACCGGTGCCGCATCGCCCACAGCTGTGTACGTCGCACGCGGCAGCAGGTCATCATCGTCGGCGTCGGCGCTGTACCACACGACCGGACAGCCCGAAAGACGCGCCAGCTGCGTTGCCATGGCATGGATAATTTGCTGCTGGTCGGCACACCGCTGCAGCATGCGGTTGGTCTCGAGCACCATATGCGTGCGGCGGTCGCTGGCGGCAGCCTGTGCCAAGGCGCGGCGCAGGGCCAACGCAATCGAGCTCGACACGAGCGAGACCACGAACATGATGAAGAACATGCCGGGATAGCCGCGGTCGATAAGCGACAGCGAGTAGCGCGGGTCGACAAACAAGAAGTTGTAGAGCGCCACGGCGGCAGCCGAGCTCAGCAAGCAATACAGGCGACTCCAGGTAAAGAATGCGCACAGCTGAACGGCGAACACATAGACGATCATGATGCTCGGCGCGAGACCCGGATGGTCGAGCAGCGCGCCCACAATCGTCGCCGCGACCAGCAGCCCCACCGATACGCAGGCGTCATACAGAGGAGTGCGGCGCGTCAGCGTTGTGCGCCGCCACCAAAAGTTATCGGCGATATCGCCGTCCGCACGGACGTCCATCAGCGTCCCGCCCCTCTCTCGAAAATAAAAACCACCACAAAGGGGACAGGCACCTTTGTGGTGGTTTCCCCTTGTGGTGGTTCCAAGTGTAAAGCCTTTGCAACCTGCGGTCGTTAGACAAACAGCACGTGCGCGAGCAGTGCGCACACGCACGCCGCGACAAGCACCGTCACCACGATCGAAATCACGCGGTCGGCCATGTCCATGTTGGCACGATTCGTAAAGAACCGATCTTCGGCAGCATCGGCGCGCACCTCACGCACCAGCTCGGTCGCAAGATCGCAACCGTCAAGCACCTTTGCATCCATGGTTTCCTCCCAGGACTCAATCCCCGTCAATACAAGCCCGCCCGTTCGCAGACAAACCTCGAGCGTCGACTATGGCCGCTCGTTGGGAGCCAGGCGCTGCATCTTGTTCACGGCCTTGAACTTGGTGAACAGCGGCACGTACTCAAAGCTCACGTTGGAGTTCTCCAGGCCGTACCAACGCGCGGGCGTGCCGGCGGCGCGGCGAATGATGTACTTGAGCGTGATGGCCGTACGCTCGCTGGGCTCCACATCGCTTTCGGGCGCCAGAAGCTTACGGATCAGGACGAACTTGAACGTACCGATGTTACCCGGATCCTTGTAGACCGAGTAGTCGTGCGTCTGCGGCGGCAGCTCGCCGGTGGCAGCCAGGTCCTGAACAACCTGACGCAGGTAGGCATTGACGCGCTGGTTGATCTTGTAGCCCAGGTACAGATGCACGCGGAACACGTAGTCGGTGCCGAACGTCTCGACCGAATAGGCAAAGGTGTGCGGTTCGTCCATAGTCTCGACATTCACAAACCACCAGGCGCGGGCGCGCTTGGGATGCTTGTCCAAGATCGAATAGACGATATCGCGGTCGATGTAGTCGGTATGGGTGTCCTTGGTCAGGTACACGACGTTGTCGCTCATGCGCTCGTAACGGTCGTCGTCACGCAGGCGCTTGAGCTGCGGCAGGTAGCTGCGCAGCGGCAGCAGCGTAAACTGGCGCTGCTCGACCGCCGTGCCGTTGTACCAGCACACCATAATGCCCATGATGAGTGCAGCCATAAGGATGGTGAAGTAGCCGCCGTGGAAGAACTTGGTGAGCGAACTCACAAAGAAGAAGCCCTCGAGCATAAGGAAGAACGCAACGAAGATATACGGGGCGACCTTAAGGCCGCGATCGACATGCAGGTAGAAGAAGAGCAGCAGCGTCGTGCACATCATAGTCAGCGTAATGGCAAGGCCGTAGGCGGCTTCCATATGCGCCGAGCTCTGGAACAGCAGCACCACGATGACGCAGCCCACAAGCATGACGTTGTTGACCATGGGAATATAGAGCTGGCCCTTGGTCTCGGCAGGGTAGAAGACCTGCATGTGCGGCATGAGGTCCAGGCGGCTGGCCTCGGACACCAGCGAGAATGCGCCGGTGATGAGCGCCTGCGAGGCAATGATGGCCGCGACGGTGGAAAGGCCGACGGCAAAGGGACGCAGGCCCGGGGTGAGCATCTGGTAGAAGGGGTTGAGGTCGGCAATGCCCATGAGCTCGGGGTTGGCAGCGTTGTTCATAAGCCAAGCGCCCTGGCCCATATAGGAAAGCAGCAGGCAGCACTTAACGAACGGCCAGGTGGCATAAATGTTGCCGCGGCCAACGTGGCCCATGTCGGAGTAGAGCGCCTCGGCACCGGTGGTGGCGAGGAAGCAGCTGCCCAGAATCATGATGCCCGCGTGGTTGTTGGGGCTCAGCAAAAAGGCGATGCCGCGCACCGGGTTGAGGCACAGCAGCACGGCGGGGTGCTGGAAGACAAAGAACAGACCCGTGCCGCCCAGGAACAGGAACCACAGCGTCATGATGGGGCCAAAGGCGTGACCGATCTTGGCCGTACCGATGCGCTGCACCAAGAAGAGCACGATGATGATGGCGAGCGTAATGGCGACGACGCGGCCCTGGTCATCGCCCAGCACGGCATGGACCGCCGGGATGGTGCGCAGGCCCTCGATGGCCGTGGTAACGGTAACGGCCGGCGTCAGGATGCCGTCGGCGAGCAGCGCGGCGCCACCCAGCATGGCGGGGATGATAAGCCACTTGCCACAGCGCTTGACCAGGCTGTACAGGGCAAAGATGCCGCCCTCACCATGGTTATCGGCGCGCAGCGAGATGAGCACATACTTGATGGTGGTCAGCAGCGTGACCGTCCACACGACAAGGGAGAGCGCGCCAAGCACGAACTCCTCCGTCACGCTTCCGATGCCGCCGTTGCCGGCAACGAGCGCCTTGGTTACATACATAGGGCTGGTGCCGATATCGCCGTACACCACGCCCAGCGTGACGAGCATCGCCGAGATGCTCACAGGAATCGCAGCGTGCGAGGCTGCCTCCTTGGCCTTCTGTTCCATAAGCCGGTTTCCTCCCAACTTTAATGTTCGAAGGAATTATAGGTAATCGGCCCATGTTTGAATGGCGCTGTTTTCCCAGCTAGATAAACATTTATACGGCCTTTAGGCCACCGCGGCGATATGGAATGTGACAAAGGGACCGTCCCTTTGTCACATCCGTCATTTTCCGAGCCAATTTTTGAACCACCACTCCATGGATCGGCTCATCTCGGCCATAAAGGGGCTCGTGTGCTTGCGGGTATAGATGTCCACGACGCGCTCCCCCACCTCGCGGGCATGCGGGCGGAACATCGCGTCCATCTCGGCCACCTGCGCATCCATAGTCGCAGCATCGGCGCGGCAGTAGCGCTCCTCGTGCACCAGGTTCACCACGGGATGCGCAATCGCCGGACGCTCCTTACGGGGCGTGCCGATGATGAGCATCGACAGCGGCATGGTATAGGGCGGCAGGCCCAGCAGCCCGGCAACTTCTTCGGCATTCTCGACGATATCACCGATGTAGCAGCTCCCCAGCCCCAGGGCCTCGGCGGCAACCACGGCGTTTTGCGCGGCGATCACGGCGTCCTGGGCCGCGATGGCAAAGTCGCCCAAACCCGGCGCGCGGCGGGGCGCCTTGCCCGTACGCTCTATAAACTCGGGCTCAAAGCAGCCCACATGCTCAAACAGATCGATCCACTTGGCATAATCGACCACAAATATGAGTGCCCAGGGTGCCTTGGCGATCATGGGCTGGTGGTCGCACAGGTCGGCCAGGCGGTCGAGCGTAGCCTGCTCGCGAATGCTTACGATGGAATACATCATCATGGCGCCCGCCGACGGCGCGCGACTCGCCGCATGCAGAATCGCCGCACGCTGCTCGTCGGTCACCGCCACGGGACGGTCGTCATCATCACGCGCGAAGGCACGCGTAGACGAGCGATGCTCCAAGATGTCCAGCACCGCATTGCCCGTGGTCTCGACCGGGTAGCCGTTCGTATCCACGCCCGCAGCTCCGCCGCAGTACTCGGCACCCGTCATACAAACCTGCTCGCCCATAGCTCTATCCTCGCCAATTCTTTAAGAAGCCTTTACGTTTCCGTGTAATTCCCGTCCATTATCGCGCAGGTCGCCACTACATTGCGCCACACCGCCGCACATGCGCGTTAATATGGCTGGTTGTTGTGCGCAGCCCGCAAATGCAGCGCATATTTAGGTAACAATCGGGTAAACCCCCGCTTTCGTAGGTTTTAAGTTTGTGAGGAGTCTCAGCATGTTCGCTGCCGCCATCTCGCTCGTCGGTCTTGCGGCGACCGTCTACCTTGTTTTGCGCGAGGCCAAGGCCATTCGCGCTCAGTCGGGCACCGTTGCCAAAAGCGCTCTTGGGTGGAGCGTCGCCTTCGGCCTGTTCCAGCTCTTTTTGACCATTTGGGGCGCCATTGGCCTCGTCGCCCAAAACGAGCCGCTCGCCTTTGTGATGCTCATCCTGACCAATGCCATCCTCACCGGCTGTGCCTGGGCCAGTATCGCCCGCGACCGCATCGCCCCGCGCGTCTTTGCGTTCGCCGGGCCCGACGCCCCCGCCCCCACCGGCAAGCTCGCCCACCTGCGCGGAGCCTTTGTGGGTAAACCGCTCGTCGCCGCCGTCCTGTGCCTGCTGCTCGCCGGCGTCTTTGCGCTGCTGGG
>CATZKS010000091.1 GCA_958421035.1 uncultured Collinsella sp.
CTGATGCACGAAATGGGTACGTGCGTATACCTCGAGGGCGACTTCGAGGATTCGATTCGCCAGATTCGTCGGTCCGACACGCGCCCCGATTTCCGTTCGCCCGAGCATGCTGCGCGCCTGTTTGAGCATCGCCGTCCGCTGTATCGCCAGGCCGCCGACCTTACCCTTGATATTCGCAACAAGTCCTTCGAGGACGTTTCCTACCTTTGTGCCGAGATGCTTTTGGAGCGTGGGCTGCTATGATTCGCCGTCAACTGATCAATTTCCAAAACCGCAGCGTCGATGTCCGTGTCGGATTGGGCGCGTTCGATGAGCTGTCGCGCATGTTTGCCTCGGCCGTTGGCAAGCCTAAGCGCGCGATGGTGGTTTGGAACTATGTCACGTCCGAGCGTTTTGGTGAGGTCGTCGAGCATGCGCTGGTCGACGCCGGTTTTGCCGTGTCGCAGTTCTCCCTTGAGGTTTCGCCTGCTGGTGCCACGCTGGCCGATGCTGATGCGATCTTTGGCGCCCTGTCTGCCAACGGCATTACCTGCGACGATCTGGTTGTCGCCGTTGGCGATGCCGCAACCTGCTCGGTTGTTAGCTGGTGCGCCAACCAGTGGTGTGGCCGAACCGAGTGCGCGCTGCTGCCGACGACCTTCGACGCCATGCTCACGGTCGCGACGACCATGAAGCCGCTTGTCGCCTCGTCGGCCAATGCGCTTCCCGCTATCGCGTTCCGTCCCGAACCGGGTTTGGTCGTGTGTGACCTCGATCTTGTTCGCGAGGCGGACCCCGAGGACCTTAAGCTCGGCTATGTGGTACTTGTTGGCACCATGCTTTCGAGCAGTAAGTCCCGCTGGAATCAGTTTACTGAGACCGTCCCCGAGATTCTCGCGGGCGAGGAGGTCGCACTCGTCAATGCCGTTCAATGGTCTCAGACTGCCCGCAAGGACGTGCTGACGGCCACGAACCCGAGTGCCCGCCATGCGCTCGATTTTGGCAAAACGGGGGAGCGTACCCTGCGCGCCTGCTTGGGCGATGTCGCTTCGCAGGTCCCTGCCTACCAGCTGTTGTCCGAGGGCATGCGCTTTGAGGCGCGCCTAGCACATGATGCCTGCGATTTCGATATCGATTACGTCTTTGAGGTCGATGACTGCTTGGAGGACTTTGGTATCGAGGAACTTGCCTTCAATTTGGAGCCTGCCGCATATATCGAGGAGTTCCGCAAGCAGCAGTTTGCACGCTCGAACCGCAGCATGTTGCCGATGCCCGCGGCACTCGGCGCCATTCGCCTAACGAACGTTGAGGACGAGGTTCTTGAGCGCCATGCTCACGCCTACTTGGCTTCTCGCAAAGAACTTCTCTAAGATTTATTGACTTCCATCGTCTTTCGTATCATGTTGAGGGGCGGGTTTCCAATCGGTTGCGGATCGCATGCGATTCCGTCGTTCGGTTGAGACCCGTCCCGTCTTTATAGAGACAACAAGAAAGGAATCTGCATGTCTGAGTTTGCTGCCGGTCCTGCCGGTCGTATCGAGCGTGTCCGTGCCCTGATGGCCGAGCGTGGCTACGACGCCATCGTGGTGCGCGACGAGGCCAACCTTCGTTGGCTTACGGGCGTGAAGGGCGTCTTCGACTACACCTTCGAGTTCCCGCACGCTGCGTTTATTACGGTCGACCAGTGCTTGTTCCACACCGATTCGCGCTACCTCAACAGCTTTGAGGAGAAAACGCCCGCCGGCAGCCCCTGGGTCTACGACATGGATGAGGGCACCATCCCCGGTTGGGTCGCCGGCAAGATCGCGGCCAACAAGTGCCGCGTCTGCGCTGTCGAGGACGATATGCAGATTAACTTCTACCAGGGCATTCAGCGTGGCCTGGAGGACCGTTCCGTCGCCTGCATGCTGCCGCTGATGCACGACGACATCCGCAAGATGCGCGCCATCAAGGATGCCGAGGAGATCGAGCTCATGCGCCATGCACAGTCGATCACCGATGCCGCCTTCCAGCACATGCTCGGCTTTATTAAGCCCGGTATGACCGAGAAGCAGGTTCGCAACGAGCTCGAGAACTTTATGTTCGCCAACGGCGCCGACAGCCTTGCCTTTGGCTCCATCGTGGCGAGCGGTCCCAACACCGCCAACCCGCATGCCGTGCCGAGCGACCGCGTGATCGAGAAGGGCGACTTTGTCCTCATGGATTACGGCGCGGGCTACTGCGATTATCGTTCCGATATGACGCGCACCGTCGTGATGGGCGAGCCCACGCAGGAGCAGCTCGACCTGTATGCGCTCGTGCGCCGTACGCACGAGGAGTGCGTCGCCGCCATCCATCCGGGCGTCGAGGGCAACGACATTTTCAAGCTTTCCAAGAAGATCATCGGCGATGCCGGCTATGGCGATTACTACAACCATGGTCTGGGCCACGGCGTGGGCATCGACATCCACGAGCTGCCCAACTTCAACCGCAGCAAGAACACCATCGAGATCGGCTCGGTTGTCACCATGGAGCCCGGCGTCTACCTGCCCGGCGTGGGCGGCGTGCGCCTTGAGGACTACGGCGTGGTCACCGAGAACGGATACGAGCCCTTCACCAAGACCCCGCACGACCTGCACGTTATCGACTGCTAGTCTACTTCGGTAGACAGTTTGGGGCGGGGCGTTCGGATCGATTCGGACGCCCCGCGTTCTCTTTTTATGCGCTCGCCGCAGGCGCCGTCTGCAAGTGTATAATTTCTGTCGTATGTAATTTGGACGCTTGTGCGTTCTGCCCATAACAAGAAAGGTCGCTATGCCCACCATTTCTACCGCCGACTTCAAGAACGGCCTCGGTCTCCGCATCAAGGACAAGGTCTACACCATCGTTGAGTTCCAGCATGTCAAGCCGGGCAAGGGCGGCGCGTTTGTGCGCTACAAGACCCGCGACATCAAGAGCGGCCGCGTCGTCGAGAACACCTGCAACGCCGGCACCAAGTTCGAGAGCGTCATGCTTACCACCCGTGAGTTCCAGTATCTCTACAACGATGGCACCGACTACATCTTCATGGACAACGAGTCCTATGAGCAGGTTCCCGTTCCCGAGGACATGGTGGGCGAGAACTCCAAGTGGCTGCGCGAGAACGACATCTGCCAGCTGCTCTTCGCCGACGATGAGCTCATGGGCGTGACCCCGCCGATGTTCATCGAGACCACCATTGTCCAAACCGACCCGGGCTTTAAGGGCGACACCGTCCAGGGTTCCACCAAGCCGGCCACGATCGACACCGGCGCTGTCATCCAGGTCCCCATGTACCTCAACGAGGGCGAGGTCATCAAGGTTGACACCCGCGACGGCAAGTTCGTCTCCCGCGTCTAGCAACCAAATCTTCTAGGAGGACTCATGCCCCAGGAAATCAAGATTGACGGCATCGGCATTTCGCCCGATGTTTTGACCGCCATCGTCTCGCGCGCCGTGTCCGATGTCGAGGGCATCGCCTCCGTTGGCGTCAAGGACCTTGCCACCAACCTTGTCTCCATGATGCTCTCGTCCAAGGCTCCGGCTTCCGAGCCGGCGGTCGAGGCCGAGGTCGTCGGCGACAAGCTCGCACTCACCGTGCGTGTCGTGGTGTTCTTTGGCTATCCGTTCAAGAAACTCGCCGAGGCCGTTCGCGCCGCCGTGGTCGCCGCCATCGATGCCCAGGTGGGCGTCGAGGTCGAGCGCGTTGACGTTTGCATCGACGGCCTCGTTTTCCCCAAGGAGTAACCTTTGAGCCTTAAGGTTTATCGCGGGCGTACGCTTGCCCGCAGTCAGGCGCTGCAGCTGCTGTTTCAGGCCGAGGCCACGGACAGCCCGCTCGAGCGCGTCCTCGAGGGTGATTTCCTGATCTCGAAGGGTCCCCTCGATCCCTATGCGCTGGAGCTGTGCCGAGGTGCCTACGAGCATATCGACCGCATCGACTGCGCTCTGCGCTCCGTTGCCAAGAACTGGGATCTTATGCGCATGCCCGGCGCCGACCGCAACCTGCTGCGTATCGCCGTTTACGAGATGCGTTTCCTCACCGACGAGGAGGTCTCGGACGCCATCGTGATCAACGAGGCCGTCGAGCTTGCTAAGGCCTATGGCACCGACCAGTCCGCGTCGTTCGTCAACGGCGTGCTGGGTAAGATCGCTCGCAGCGAGGAGCTGCCGGGCGAGGACCTATACCAAGAGCTGCTGGCCGAAGATCGCGCTCGCGAGGAGGCACAGGCTGCCGAGGCTGCCGCAAAGGTTGCAGCTGCTCAGGCCGAGGCTGGCGTGCTGGCCGAGGATGCGGACGCCGCCGAGGCTGACATCGACTCCGTCGAGGAGTAGCCATGCCAGAGGGTTCTGTCCGTAACTTTGATGAGATTTCGGACCGTCTGGATCAGATCATCGCTACCGTTCGCTCCAAGGATACCTCCTTGGAGCGTTCGCTCGATTTGTTTGACGAAGCGATTGAGCTGGGCTCCCGCGCGGTCGATATGGTCGACAAGTTTGAGTTGACGCCGCGTGAGGCCGACAAGCTCGAGCAGGAATACGATGAGGATGCGGCAAACGAATCCCAGGATAGCTAGGCCGCATCTCCGGATACGAATGGTTGATGGCATTCATGAAACGCGTGCGTCTTGATGACGAACTGATTTCACAGGGCATCTGCGCCGATCGCGCGGATGCCCTTCGCACTCTTATGGCCGGCTTGGTCTCGAGTGGCGGTGAGCGCTTGACTTCGCCGGGCCTTAAGGTGATCCCGGGGCTGCCGCTGCATGTGAAGGGGCGCATTCCCTATGTTGGCCGCGGCGGTCTTAAGCTCGAAGGCGCGCTTGATGCGTTTGGCATCAATCCGACGGGCCTTGCCTGTCTGGATGTGGGCTGCTCTACCGGCGGCTTTACCGATTGTCTGCTCAAGCGCGGAGCTGCGACCGTTGTCTCGGTGGACGTGGGTCGCGCCCAGTTCGATTGGTCGTTGCGCCAGGACGATCGCGTGACGCTGCATGAGCGCACAAACGTGACGCAGCTGCCTGAGCTTGGCTATGCCGGCACTATCGACCTGGCTGTGTGTGATGTCGCGTTTACCAGCATCGCGAACATTATCGATGCGGTACTGGCGTGCCTGGCGCCTACGGGTGCATTCTGCACGCTCGTAAAGCCGCAGTTTGAGGCTCCGGCGGCGCTGGTGGGCGAGGGCGGCATTGTGACCGATCCCGCCGTGCGCCGCGATACACTCGTGGCGGCGGTTGAACTCTTTGCTGCCAAGGGCCTGTTCCCGGTCGATGTGTGCGTGTCACCCATTCATGGTGCCAAGGGCAACGTTGAGTTTTTCCTGTACGGCACGAGGTTTGCCCCCGGCGCACGCACCGATGATGAGCTGCAATTCCAGGTATCGGTTTTGAGCGAGAAAGCTGCAACGCTATGAAGGTCTTTCTGGTTCCTAATTACTACAAGCAAGAGGCGGTCGAGAGCGGCCTGATGCTCGAGCTTTGGCTGACGCGCCAGGGCTATGAGGTCGCATGGGCTGCCGACCAGCGATCGAAGATTCAAAGCACGCCTGATATTGACGGCTCCGATCTGGTCATTACGCTCGGCGGCGACGGCACGCTGCTGCGCGCTGCCCGCATCCTCAACCATCGCGAGATTCCTATTCTCGGTCTTTCCTATGGTCACCTGGGCTTTTTAACTGCTGCGAGCCCCGAGGAGCGCGACATTCTTAAGGTCGTGAGCGACGCCCTGTCCGGTGAGCTGCACGTGAGCCGTCGCGCCACCATCGCCGCGGATATCGTGTCCGTGCGCGAAGACGGTACGAAGGATGTCGTGCGCACCTTCGCACTCAACGACATGGCGCTTACCCGCGGTCCGCTGTCCGATATGGTCGAGTTCGACATCACGGTATCGGGCCACCATATCGACCGCCTACGCGGTGACGGTGTCGTCATTTCGACGGCGACCGGCTCCACTGGCTATGCACTATCCGCCGGTGGCCCCATCGTGAGCCCCGACTATACGGGCATGGTCTGCGTACCCATTGCGCCGCACACCATTCAGGCCCGTGCCTTCTTGACTTCGCCGAGTGATGTTGTCGAAATCTTTATGTCCGATGATCGCCCGAGCGTTCCGGCGATCGCTATCGATGGACAGTTTATTACCTGCGATGGCACCGTTGAGAGCGTGGCGGTGCGCCGCGGGCCCGGAGATGTGCTGCTGCTCGATTACGGCCCCGAGAGCTTCTATAACTCGGTGAGCCGCGTATTCTACGGAGTCCGTCATGATCGATGAGCTGCAGGTTTCTAACATTGCGCTCATTCGCGAGGCGACGCTGGTGCCGAGTGCTGGCCTGACTGTCCTGACCGGCGAGACCGGCGCCGGCAAGACTGCGCTGCTCTCGGCCCTCAAGCTTATTTTGGGCGAGCGCGCGGATTCGTCGACGGTGCGCGAGGGCGAGGCGCTCGCGAGCGTCGAGGCACGACTCTTCGACGGGCCGCACGACACGGAAGGGTTCACCGTACAGCGCAGCCTTTCCGCCGAGGGCCGCAGCCGCGTGAAGATTGACGGGCGCATCGCCAGTGTGCGCGAGCTTTCGGAGCGCGTTGGCGTGATGATGGATTTGTGCGGCCAGCACGAGCACCAACGCTTGCTCGATCCGGCGCATCACGTTGCGATGGTCGATGCGTGGGCGGGGCGCTCTGCGCTCGAGGCACTCGAGCACTACCGTGCTTGCTTTAAGGCTTCGCGCGCTGCCGCTAAGGAGGTTCGACGTGTCGAAGAGACCTCGCGTGCGCAGGGGAGCCGCGTCGAGGAAGCGCGCTTTGCGCTCGAGCGCATCGGCGAGGTCGACCCCAAACCGGGCGAGTATGAGGAACTCGAGGAACTGCTGCCGCGCTCCGAACATGCCGAGGTGCTGGTTGCCACAGCTAATGATGCCCATGCATCGCTTGCCTCTGAAGGGGGAGCGCTCGATGCCGTGAACAGCGCCGTGGCAGAACTTTCCCGTATGGCTTCCGTCGATCGCAAACTTGGCGACATTGCCGATTTGCTTTCGGATGCCTGTATCTCCCTTGAGGATTGCGCGAACGAACTTCGTGCCTATCGCGATGGCGTCGCCTTCGATCCGCGCGAGCTCGCTCGCATGCGTGAGCGGTATTCCGACCTCAAGGGCCTGCTGCGTCAGTGGGGTCCTACCATGGACGATGTTTTTGCCATGCGCGATCGCTCGCAAGAGCTGCTGTCCCTGGTCGATGATGGCGATGAGCAGATCAAAAAGGCGCGTGAGGCACTCGGGAGCGCCGAGCACGAGTTGTTTGCCGCTGCCAAGGCACTTAAGCGCGCCCGCAATACCGCGGCCCCGCGCTTCTGTCACGAGGTCGGCCGCCAGATGGCTCGCCTGGAGATGGGTGGCGCCGAGCTCGTCTGGGAGTCGCGCGATCTTCCTCGTGCTGAGTGGACGCCCGTTGGTCCTTCGAGCTACGAGCTGCTATACCGCAGCGGTGCCGGCTTGACGCCACGTCCCCTGCGCCGCATTGCGTCGGGCGGCGAGCTCAGCCGCGTTATGCTGGCGAGCAAGGTTGTCCTCGGTAACGCGGACGGTGTCGATACGCTGGTGTTTGACGAGGTCGATGCTGGTGTCGGTGGCTCCACGGCGCGTGCGCTCGCGGGCGTGCTGGCAGATCTCGCCGCTACGCATCAGGTGATTGTCGTAACCCACTTGGCGCAGGTCGCCGTCATGGCCGACAAACACTATGTTGTCAGTAAGGAACCGGGCGATGTTCCCCAGACGCATTTGGACGAGGTGACCGGCGAAGCGCGTACCGCCGAGATCGCCCGCATGTTGAGCGGCGATCAGTCCGAGGCAAGCTTGGCCCACGCAAAGCAGATGCTCGAAGAAGTTCGAGGTTAGGTCGTATCAGCGGTGTTGGTGGGACAAAAAAGACTGAAATTTTTGTCCCACTACGCGTTTTACTCAACGACCTTGTCCGGCTGGATGAGCTCCTCGTAGTAGCTGATATGCTCGCGAGCGTCTTCAATCTCGGGCAGCAGGAAGTTGTAGATGACTTCGATGATCATCGTGGCACTGATCTTAGAGAACGCAAAGTCGCCCGTCGTCAGCAGCGCTTCGTGGTTGACGGTATTAAAGGTGTAGTCTGCCAGACGCGCGAGCGGGGATTTGCTGTCGCTGCTGATGACGACTACAGTTGCGCCGCAGTTGCGAGCCGCTTTTGCCATGCGATTCAGTCGGCGCGATTTGCCGGAGTTTGAGATTAGCACGATGACGTCACCCGGGCGCAACGTGAGCGCAAAGCCGATTGATGTCTCGCTAATGGTGCTCGCCATGCAGCGCAGGCCCAGCTGCGAAAACTTAAACGTC
>CATZKS010000092.1 GCA_958421035.1 uncultured Collinsella sp.
TCGATCATCAGAACCTCCCCAATGGTTGCGATACACGCGAACTACTGCGCGCTCAAACGCGCCGTGCGGCACGCCCTTATGGCGACGTTCCTCATAGCGCTGTTCGGCACGGTCGAGCACCCGGCCAAGTTCGGTAAACCAGCCCGTTTTGTCGGTCGCCACAATGGGCTGCTGGCTCAGGATACGATACGGCAAGTTGGCGGTATAGGTATCGAGCCGCAGCAGCGCCACGATAAAAAACACCGCCGCGCCCAACAAAAAGCCAAAGCCGTAAAATTGCTGCGGCAAAAGCAACGACACGGCAGTCGCCAGCCCGGCCACACCGGCAAACAGGCCCGAGGCCAGCACGGCTCCCTTGTAGTCGGTAAAGTACAGCAAGATAAGCATCACCGTATTACCCACGGCATACAGGCCATAGCCCACGCACAGCGTGCGAAAATACCCGTGCATCAGGTTGTTAAAGCCCAGCGGCAGAGCCGAGAGCACCGTGGTCTCGAGCGAAATGACCGCCGCGGTCACAAACAGCTGCTTGAGCGCACAAAAGCGCAGTTCGCTGTTAAGCGTGGAGAGCATCTCCTCCTCGGCCACCACAATGTCGCCAACTACGCCGCCGTCATTGAACAGGCTGTAGTAGTCGCGGTAGCGCGGATAGAAGTTGACCTCGACCGAGACCACAAAGTTAACGGTCGTGACCAGGATCGTCAAAAACGCAATGAGCGCCGGCACATCGTAGTAGGGCGCACCATAAAACAAGCCCTTGACCTGCACGCCAATAGGACCGGCCCAAATAATCACCAGGTGTGCAAAGAGTCCCAGATTGGTTAACAGGCCCGTGAGCGCCAGCGGCATAAACTGATCGAGCCACTGCAAAAAGGGCCAGGGGCTGCGGTCGCTCTGAGGAAAATACCGGTACAGCAGTACCACGTCCCAGGCGAGCATGACGCCGTAGCCCAGAGCAATTGACGCCAACAAGCCCTCGACCGGCGGCAGTCCCAGCGCCAGCGCGGCCAGGGCGCACAGGCACGCCACGCCAATGGCAGCCGCAAAGCTGCACAGGATGCCGCGGTAATCCTTGATGGCCGTGAGGTAGCTCATGCCGTTCCAGTTGACGATCATAATGTTGAACAGCCACAGGCACAGCAGCCCCTGCAGCAGCGTGGCGCCCGAGAACAGCAAAAAGACGCCGTAGAGCACCGTGCCCGCAACGAGCATGATGGCGTTGGAGCCCCAAAACGAAGGCAGTATCTCATCCTCGCGCTCGGCAAACAACACATCAGCCAAAAAGCGCGTGACCGGCATGGAGAAAAAGCTCGTGAGCAAAAGTGAGGCCAGCAGTGTGTAGGTCACCATGCACACCAGCAGATCCTGGTTGGCACGGCCCACACCCCACAGACCGCACAGCATCAAGACACCCACCTGGAGCAGCACGCCCAACAGCATGGGACCCGTGCACACAATGCCGGCGTAGCCGTAAGCGCGCATCGTGGCAAACAGGCCCTTGCGCCTAAACAGGCGCTTGAGCTCAAAACCAATTCCGGCCACCGGCTACTCCCCCTCTCTGGGCAGGTTAAACGCACACGCCGTCTCGTCGTACAGCGCGCGATAGTTGGCGAGCATCTGCTCGTGCAAGAAGTACGTGGCAACGCGACGCTGGCCGCGCTCCCCCATCTCAATGCGACGAGCGCGGCTTGTGCACATGCGTTCCATGGCATCGGCCAAGCCCTTGCGATACATAGGCGGCGTCACAAAACCCGCCACGCCAAAGTCGTCGCCCGGGGCGCCTTCGAGAAGCTCGCGACAGCAGCCCACCTCAGTCGTCACGCAGGGACGGCGCGCTGCAAGCGACTCCAGCACGCTGAGCGGCTGGCCCTCGGAGATGCTCGTCAAAATGGTAAAGTCGAGCTTTTCCATGTACTCGACCACGTTGACGCGGCCGGTAAAGATCAGGTCGCGCACGCCCAGGGTTTCGACCAGCGCGTGGCACTCGGCGCCGTACTCCTCGTCGTCCACGCCGCCCATGATGTGCAGGCGCACCTTGGGCAGGCGCTCGTGCAGCTCAAAGAAGGCATAAATCATGGTCTTGACATCCTTGATGGGCGCCAGGCGCACCACCGCGCCAATGTCCACCCAGCCGTCCTCGGTCTTTAAGGGAATATCCTTAAAGCGGTCGAACTGGATGCCGTTGGGGATGACCAGGCATTTGTCCGCATCGCAGCCCATATCGACCTGCGTCTTGCGGGCGTTATGGAACAAACTGGTCACGCGGAAGGCACGGCGGTAGATCTCCTCCGAAAGCAGGTAGAAAAAGCGAATCCAGCGGTCCTTAAACGACGGCACCACCCAGTCGGCGCGAATGATCTCTTCCTCGCGCTCGCGGGTATAGATGCCATGCTCGGTCAGCAGCACCGGCGCATGGTGAACGCTTGAGCCCAGGCAGGCGAGCAGGCCACCGTAGCCGGTCGAGATGGCATGGTACACATCGGCCACCGGCACCTCGCTGCCCAACAGGTAGAGCACGGGCAGCAGCATGGAGCGCATGGTGTGGAATGCATCGGCAAAGGGCGTGTAGGGATACTCGGCCAGGCACACGTCGCGAAAGATATCCATAAACGTGCGGCTCTGCAAAAACGAGAGCGGATGCACGCGACGGCGGTGGAAGATATCGAATAACACGTCCCAGTCCGGATTGGAGAGCGCCACCAGACGGCGTAGCGCCTCGCGCTCACGGTCGTTAAAACTGGCTTCATGTTGCTCGCCCGAAAGCCGCAGGGCATCGTCCAGGAACACCTCGTGCACCTCGACCACGTTGCCGGGCAGCTCGTAGACAAACTTGCCACGGTCGGCAGCATGCGCGCCGATCACCCACAGCACAAACTCGTGCTCGGGCATGGCCTGGATATACCCATGCATCCAGGTAGATACGCCGCCGTGCACATAGGGGTAGCAACCCTCGAGTACCAAGCAGATTCTCATTTATCGCCGCCCTCCTTGCGCTCGATCGTCACGGTCTTATCATTTGCCTTGAGCAGATACAGATTGCCCGTAAGGTGCGTCAGTTCGCCACCCGTCACCGCACCCGGCTCGCCATTATTGGCGCGGAACATGAGCCACGCCTCGTCGTGGAAATTGCCCAGGCTGAGCGTCCAGGCATCCGCGCTGGTATCCACGCTCACCGTCACGGACGAAAAGCGCTGGATGGCACTGGAGCACTCCGACGCCGTCTGGTGCCGCAGGTCGAGCGCGGATTTGGTAAGCCACTCCAGGTAGTCGACCAGGCCGCCCTTGTAGACCTCCCAGCCCTCCTTGGCTCCGCGATCGGGGTCCAAAAGGTCGTCTGGGTGCATAAAGTGCGTGCTCACGTAGTGCATGTTGAGCTCGGACACGGCTGCCAGGCGCATATAGGAATCGTCGACCATGCCGCCCGAGACAATACGTGGCTGCTCCACAATGCCATCGCTCGCCACGCCAAACTCCTGTACGTACGGCAGGTCGGTGCCGTCCTCAAAATACGTGCTGGCGATGGTCTTAATGCGCGGAACGTCGGTGCCGATGAGCTTGCGCGCTCGGGCCGAAAGGATATTCGACGGCGGCACGTAAACCGAGCCATGAGCGTTGGGCAGGACCTCGTCCTGAAACGCGATAAGTTCGTTGAGCGAAGCGACGAGCGTCTCTTTGTTCTTCCAGGTCTTGTAGACGTACAGCGTGCCGTAGTCGGTGTCCCAGAGTGCCAGAGGCTGATGGTTGTAGCCGTGAAAGCCCAGCTCTCCGCCCATCTGCAGCAGCATGCCGCCAAAATAGCGGAACTGCGTGGTATCGGGTTGGCGCGCGGGCTCGGTCTGGTTGACCGCGTCCTCGTAGTTTTCGATCATCACGCCGGTATAGCGAATGCCGTATTTTTGCGCGAGCTTTTGCAGATCGGGCCACCAGACCTTAGTGTAAAAATCCGCAATGGAAAGGCCGTAGTCACGCTTGATATAAGTACCATCGCCCGAGGGCACGGGGCTAGGAAAGTCGTCCAAATAGAACACGGCGCTGTTGATGACCGGATAGGCCGTGGCATCACCCAGCAGGCTGATCGCCGCGGCGTAAAAACCGCGCATGACCTTGTCATAGATACCGATATTGCACACCACGGTGCGCCCGCTACCGCAGTCATTGGACCAAATGAGCGGGGCGCCCGCATCGCCGGTCATAGCCCACACACGAGCCGTCTCGCGCAGCGATACCGAAAGCGACGAATCAAAGGGGTCCGAGAGCTCGTAGCGCTCTCCCCCGCCCAGCATAAAGTCCTCGCTCGGCACAATGCTTTCGGCTTTTACATAGTCATATCCGGCCGATTCAATGCCAAGCTTGGAGGCAATCACTTGCAGATAGCTCGAGTTATCCGGCGGCATGGCGAGCATAAGCGAACCGCCGGCACTCACCCAACTCATAATGTCGGTCAGATGCGTACTGAGCCCATCGAGCGACGGCATGAGCAAAATCACGCGATCGAAGGAGGTCAGCGAGGGAATGGCATCCGCGCCATCCAGGGCAAGGTCAACGTCGCGGTGCGCGATCTTCATGTCCAGCAAAATCTGGTCGAACTGGTCTTTAACGTCGTCGACGCCATCTTGGTCCGAGTCGGTAATGACCAGGCACGTGGGCTTTTGGCCAAAGATTGCCGAGCTTGCAGGCGTAGCGTCGTTGGCGGCGAGCATGCCCAGCTTGTGCTGTCCAGCGCTGTACTGCACGCCGGCACGCTCCACCAGCAGCACGGCGGCCATGGCAATAAAGACCGCCCACACCACGAGGAGCCCCATCCAACGAAAGCGGCCTGCACGGTCGCGGATATGTTGCGCCACGTTCATCGGGCCTCCTCCCCGTCGCGCCAAAACGCCAGCTGCTCGCGGTTGGCGGCACTCAAATACACATGCTGATTGTCGATCGCATCGATTACACGGTGGACCTCGTCACCGTCGCGGCGCATCACGGCCAGGCGCAGGCAAAGCATCCAAACCTCCTGCTCCTCGGGCACGTCGAGCACCAGCTGGTCAGTCACGGCCTGCGCCTCGTCGATCTGTCCGACATCGGCCAGCGCCGTCGCGTATCGAATGCGCAGCTCAAGGGCATCCTCGCGCTCGCAGCGACGCGCAAGCAGGAGCGCGTACTGTTGGCGCTGAATCTGTGCAACGCGCCCCTCAGCCAAGCCCGAGCCCAAGTATTCACCAAGAAAATCACAGTATTCGTTGAGGTTTTGCGCGCTCGGGTCCGTCTTGAAGGCACGCTCCAGCTACTGCAGTTTAAGGTCAGACTCCTTGGAAATCTGCGCCACCGCCGTCGCGGCATAGTGCGCCACCTCAACGTCGTCGTTAAGCTTAGCCGCCTGCAGCTGCGCCAGGTACGCGTCGGGCTCCTCGGTGAGCATGGATAGCATTAGGCGGCGCCGGTATGCCGGGTCGTTGACGATGAGCGCCTCCTCGAGCGGCACTACGCCTGCATCGTCCTCACCACTCGGTACCGACATACTACGATGCAGGTCGTCGTTGAAGCGTAGCAACTCCAGCGCAGACTCTTTCAGCCCCTCGCCAAACACCGCGCTGCGGACCGACAGCAGAACCACCAGCAACGGGCCCCACAGCGGCACCAGCACTATCACAGCCAGCATGTGCCCGCGCACCGGCAGCAGGCCCAACTTCATGAGCGTCCACAGCATCAGGCAAACCAGCGCATGAATCAGCAGCAAGACGGCAGCAGCGACAAGCGAGATCAAGCGGCACCCCCCTCACCGTCACCGGTGTAACAGATGTGCTGCAGCAACGCCACGATGTCCTCGCCATCGACGGGCTCCACCGTAATCTGCTTTACGCTCAGGCGCTCGCGGATAATGGGAAGATCGCACGCCTTTGCCTGGCGCATAAGCAGGTAGAGCACGTTGCCGTCGACCAAGCCCGCCGCGTCGCTCTCGCGGATTGCTGACCCAATTGAGCCCACCAGCTCGTCGACAGGCTCCATGCCCGGTACCACGCGAAGGAGCAAAAAACTCCCCATCTTGCTATCTGCCAGAGCCTGCTCCGCCGCGAGCTCTTGGCCAAAGGCAGCCTGCTTGAGCACGCAAGTTCCGTCAACGCAGCGTTTATCCTGCGCCACCGCCTCATAGTCAAAGGCACGGCTCGGCGCGCTTTCGACCAGCCCGCACAAGATGCGGAACAGGTTTTGATAATAGAGGGTCATTTGGTTTTCGGCCGCACTACGCACAAAGATCAACACGGCGGGTGCCCCGTCGCGCTCGATCGTGTATCCAAACATGGGAAGCCCCGGCGTCAGCTCGCGGTTCACCCACAGGTTCGAACGACCCCCGTCGCCCAAAAGAGGTGCAAGCTGCTCAAGCGTGAGCGAGCGTGCGGCATCTTCGGCAATCGCGGGACTTGCTGCCACCAGGCGTGCAAATGCCCCGCCCGAAACATGATAGATCGCCACCGAATCGTTCTCGAGGATCTCGCCCAGAAGCTCACAGCACTTGCGATAGATGTCGCGTGGGTTGAGCACGTCGAGCTCCTGCGTCACGGCAAAGATCTTGCCAAAGCTGTCGTGGCGACCCACGATCTGGCGCCTGTACGCGCGCTTGTCCTCGATCGCGTCGTGGTAGAGCTGCGTAAGGAACGTATTGCGGTTGCGCACGAGCTCGTTTTGATCGCGCTTCGCCCTAATGGCTTCGCTGTTGCGCAGCTGCACATAGCCGCAAACGGCACCCACCACAAAGTACGCAATAAACGGCAGCCAGTTGGACGGCTCGTAGAACAGGCCCTGGAAGGTATAGCCGTACTGGGTAAAGTAGCTCGCGGCCAAGCCCACCGATGCCAGCAGCGCCGCGACCAAGCCAAAGTCCAGGCCATACAGCGTGCCGATCAGTACCACGTACAGCAGGCGGTAGTCGAGCACGTTAAGCTGAGCAGACTGCGAAAACACCAGCTCCAGGCCCTCAAAGAGCACCCAGGCCAGCGCGGTCTCCAGGCATTTGATGGGCAGTGTCCGCCCGCGCATGCGGTCGATGGCGGCACGCAGCGGATGGCGCTTGTCCGCGAGGGTCTGCTCCCAGCGGGCGTGTATGGTCGAAAGATCGCGCAGCACGTCATAGCGCTGGAACCACCCGTAGCGCGTGCGGACGGTATCGCTCGGAGCAATGGAGACGACGGCGTCCCCGTCGTAGGTAATGTCGAGCCCCGGGAACAAGCCCTTGAGCGCCTCGCCCAGGTCTCCCACGGTGTGGGCAAAGCTATCCGGAACCTCGAGTTCCTCGAATGTGGCATCCCAGCTGTCGAAGATGCGACGCACCAGAACGGCCAGCTCCTCGGCGCAGAGGGCACCGAGCGGTGAGTCCGCCCCAGCCCTCATGACAGCAGAGCCTTGCGAGCACGCCTCGAACAGCGGGGTCAAAATCGGGTCTTCCAGCGTGGGCGAGGCGGTGTACAGATACGGCACGCGCAAGATCTTGGCCTGAATGCCGTCGCGGACCGCATAGTAGCGGCACAGGTCGTTGGCCGCACGGGCAATGATGCCCTTGCCGTTTTGCCCCGCAGCGTCCACCGCACCGTCCGCTCCCATGGGACCAGTCACAAACAGCAGCTGAATCTGGCGACCCATGCAAGCTCGAAAGACGGAGCGCAGCAGCTCGATGTCGCCAACGGCCTCGGTATGCGGCGTGAGATAGGTAGAGAGGTAGACCACACGGTCGAATTCGTAAGCCTGGTCCAGGTGCTGCAGCAGCTCTTTCCAAGACGCATGGAGCGACGACCCGTCGCGGCGCGCCTCGTTGGCCGCCACGACCTGAACATGGTCACCGGGAAACGCCTTGGCACAAAAGTCGTCATCGACATACACGGTATTGCCAACAACCAGCACTTCCACCGTGCGCTCCCCCTCCCCAAATTTAGCTTTTGCCATGGTAAACATGCATATTGTACGCTGTCAATGTAGGCCAAAGGCAACTTTAAAGCTGTTTTAAGAACTTTTTCAGACGGGAAGCGACTCGCGCCTGAGCCAGAGAGCCCTACACGTGCCGCTGCACGGCGGAGAAAGGCGAATCCACTACCCCTCAGGCATAATTCCTGAGCAAAATCAAGCAGAGCACACGGCTTTTTGCGCCACTTTAAGACGTAATCGGGATGTGGCGAGAGGCCAAATTCGGAAGTGCGGGGAAAACCAAAGGAATGCTGACCAGACCCCCGTTTTAGGCTTCCGCGACCTGCGGTTTTGATACAAAAAAACCGCGTTGTGCTCGAAGGTTTGGTAGCGCGCAGAGATGTGGTGTAAGAGGCGGGGCATGCCCCGCCTCTTCTCTTT
>CATZKS010000093.1 GCA_958421035.1 uncultured Collinsella sp.
GGGATTGGTCAATCTCGGCCGACTATATTTGGCTAAATTATTCCGGCGCTAACAGCGTCTTCATGAGTTGCGGTGAAATAGGGACTGTTTTACCAGTTAAAAGGTCTAATCAGTCCCTATTTCACCGCAACTTAAATTAAGGCTAATTGTTGCGCAACTCGAATTTGAATAATCGCTTTACATTGGCCTCGATTGGAACGTCTATGGTTGTGGGGGCTGGTATGAATTGTCCTTATTGTGGTACTGAGTTGCGCAATGGCGTGAGGTATTGCACAACATGTGGGGTTACCATCCATGGCATGTCGACTAATTCTGCAATTCGGGTAAAGCCTCGGAATCACATTGCGGTTGTTCTTACCTGCATGTTGGCAATTGCCATTGTCGGCGGCAGTTGTTTGGGTCTTCATCTGCGGCAAGCATTGTCTTGTTTTATATCGGCTCATTCGGAGCATGCTATTGTGCTCAACATCTCTGCCGCAGGTTGGGATACCGATAGCGGGGCCTCACGTGTCCCGATACACATTACGGGCAAGACTGTCGACGGGATAACGGTCGACAAGGTTGAGTTCGTCGCCTCCGACGGTTCCGGTATCAGCCTCATTCAAGGTGTGTACACGCTCGAGGCGGCAGGTTCCCCCATCGCCACTGATGGCAAGATTTATCAAATTCCCTGTACGAGCGCGACGCTCGTCCTCGACGATGTCTTTACCGCAGGCGAAACGATCAATCTCGCCGAGCTCGCTGAGCAGAATTCGATACTCACCTTCTGCCCCATCGATGCCAGCGATATGACCAACGACGAAATCTATGATGCCGCCCTACTCGCCATGACATATAAAGGCGACGACGCCCCCGACGTTGCCGCACTGTGCCAGGCAGCAATCAATCGTCGTGCCGCCGCCAGCAAAAGCGAGAACGCCTTCGAAAGTTGCGGTGAAATACGGATTAATTGAGCCTTTAAGCTGGCAAACAGTCCTTATTTCACCGCAACTGAAACAGGGGCGCTCTCCATGAGAGCGCCCCTGCCGGGTTTCCATAGTAATGGCGAAACAGTTTTATAGTTCTGGCGAAGCAGTCCTTGAGATCCGCCTTGCCTTATGCCAAGAACTCCTTGGTGGTCGCCACGATGTTGGCGGCGTCCAGACCGTACTTGTGCAGAAGCTCGGCACCCGGGCCGGACTCGCCGAAGGTGTCGTTGACGCCGATCTTCTTGAGCGGCGTCGGGCACTGTTCGCACAGGACGTCGGCAACGGCGCTGCCCAGGCCACCGATCACAGAGTGCTCCTCGACGGTCACGACGTGGCCGGTCTTGGTGGCGCTCTTGACGATCAGGTCGGCATCGATGGGCTTGATGGTGTGCATGTTGATGACCTCGGCGTCGATACCCTCGGCAGCGAGCTGCTCGGCGGCCTCGAGAGCCTCGCCGACCATCAGGCCGCAGGCGATGATGGTCACATCGGCGCCCTCGCGCATGACAATGCCCTTACCCAACTCGAACTTGTAGGTCTCGGGGTCGTTGATAACCGGCGAGGCCAAACGGGCGAAGCGCATGTACACCGGACCGTCGCACTCGTAGGCGGCGCGCGTCACGGCGCGGGCCTCGACGTCGTCGGCAGGAACGATCACAGTCATGCCAGGGATGACGCGCATCAGGGCGATATCCTCGCAGCACTGGTGTGTGGCGCCGTCCTCGCCCACCGAGATACCGGCGTGCGTGGCGCCAATCTTAACGTTGAGATGCGGGTAGCCGATGGAGTTACGGACCTGCTCAAAGGCGCGGCCGGCGGCAAACATGGCAAAGGTGCTCGCGAAGGCAACGCGGCCGGTGGTCGCGATACCGGCGGCGACGCCCATCAGGTTGCTCTCGGCAATGCCCACATCGAAGAAACGATCGGGGCAGGCGGCCTTGAACTTGCCGGTCTGCGTGGCGGCGGCCAGGTCAGCGTCGAGGACCACAAAGTCATCGTGCTCGTTGGCGAGCTCGACGAGGGCCTCGCCGTAGCTTACGCGCGTGGCGATTTTTTTGACGTCTGCCATCCTAGAGCTCCTCTCCGGCGGCCGTGAGCTCTGCCATGGCCTGCTCAAACTGTTCATCGTTGGGGGCCTTGCCGTGCCAACCAACCTGGTTCTCCATAAAGGAAACGCCCTTGCCCTTCATGGTCTCGGCGATGATGGCGGTCGGCTGACCCTTGGTGGCGCGGGCCTCGGCAAAGGCGGCGCGGATCTGATCGAAATCGTTGCCGTCGGCAAGCTCCACCACGTGGAACTTAAAGGCGCGGAACTTGTCGGCGAGCGGCATGGGGTCGTTGACCTCCTCGACGGGGCCGTCGATCTGCAGGCCGTTGTGGTCGACGATCACGCAGAGGTTATCGAGCTGCTGGTTGCCGGCAAACATGGCTGCCTCCCAGACCTGGCCCTCCTCGCTCTCGCCATCACCCAGCAGGGCGTACGTGCGGTAAGTATCGCCCCAGTGCTTGGCGGCAACCGCCATGCCCACGGCGGCGGAGATGCCCTGGCCGAGCGAGCCGGTGGACATATCGACGCCCGGGGTGTCGTTCATGTTGGGATGACCTTGCAGGTGGCTGCCGATATGGCGCAGCGTCTCGAGATCCTCCTTGGGGAAGAACCCACGCTCGGCGAGCACGGCGTACAGGCCCGGAGCGCAATGGCCCTTGGAGAGCACAAAACGGTCGCGATCGGCCTTGCGGGGATCGGCCGGGTCGACGTTCATTTCCTCAAAGTACAGATAGGTCATGATGTCGGCAGCGCCGAGCGAACCGCCCGGATGGCCGGACTTGGCAGCGTGCACGCCGGTGACGATGCCCTTCCTTACCTCGTTGGCAACCTTTTTGAGCTCTTCGTCGCTCATTGTGCCTTCCTTTCATCCTCATTAGACAAAATGCGCACGGCACGGAAAGGTAATCCCAACACAGCCGCAATGCACGTACGTCATTCATTATGCTGGAAACTGATGGCTTTACCAGAGTTTTTATCATTATTTGAACAATTTAGCAGGCAGAACCGCTGATGAAACGGTTTATCAATGTGAACGTCTTTTGGATGGAACGCGATCGACCCTACGCGCTAATGTCCTTGAATCCCTCGCCGAAGGCTTCCGTAACGTCGGCAACCGTCACGATGGCATGAGGATCGCGCTCGCGCACGATCGTCTTGAGGGTATTGAGCTCTCGACGGCTCACGATGACCATAATCACTGGCTTCTCGGCACCCGAATACATGCCAGTCGCCTTAAACTTGGTACAACCACGACCCAGGCCATACATGATATCGGCAGCGATATCAGGGAACTTGTCCGAGATGATGAGTACCATACGGCGTTTGTTGCCACCATCGACCACGGCATCGATCACGTAGCCGCTAATGACCATCGAAAGGCCTGCATATAGTGCGTTTTCGATTGAAAAGACCGGAGCCGACAGCGCGCATACGGCAACATCGATCGCCATGACGGTCGAGCCCACCGGCAGTGAGGTGTTACGCGAGATGATTTGGCCAATCGTGTCCGAGCCGCCGGTGTTGGCGCCGGCGCGCAACACCATGCCGTAACCGATGCCCGTAATAATGCCGCCCCACATAGCGGGAAGCATCAGGTCCGCATCCGCCAGAGGTGCTACAAACGGGGCGAACAGATCGGTAAAGAAGCCCAGCAGCACAAAGCCCGTCGCGGTCTGCACCACGTAGAACATGCCGCCCTCGCGCATAACGACCAACAACAGCAAGGCGTTCATCACGATCGTCTGAATACCAACGGGAAGCGATAGGCCGCGCGCCGCGCCGACCGCCTGGATAATGGTGGCAAGGCCCGTAACGCCACCGGCGGCAAGACCGTTGGGAATCAAAAACAAGTCGGTCGCGATGGCGGCCAAGGCACACCCCAACATGATCTGGGGCAGGTCGTGAAAGAAGTTCATCGAAAGAATGCGCTTGATGTCCAGACGATATGCCATGCTGCCTCCCTCAAAAAAGCGCACCCAAACGGATGCGCTTTGAACTTCTTCTTGTATTCGATTCTACCGATTCGCCGGACAAAAACCACCCCTGCGCAGGGTTTATTCTGGATACAAACCCGTCCAACCGTTGGGTTTGGCATCGGCTTGAAGCCACCCGATGTTTTAGACCTCCGAGCCTTCTGCATCGGCGTTGCCGGTAGCCCAGCGATGGTAGCCAATAACAAACGGGTCCAGGTCGCCATCGTCAAGAACGGCCTCGACATTGCTGGTCTCCACACCCGAGCGCAGATCCTTGACCATCTGGTACGGGTAGAGCACGTAGCTGCGAATCTGGTTGCCAAAACCAATCGTGGTCTTGGGTCCGCGGATCTCATCGAGCGCCTCGGCGCGCTTCTCGAGCTCAATCTCGTACAGACGAGCCTTGAGGATCTGCATGCACGCGGCCTTGTTCTGGATCTGGCTGCGCTCATTTTGGCAGGTAACCACAATGCCGCTGGGGAAATGCGTCACGCGCACGGCGGAGTCGGTGGTGTTGACGCCCTGACCGCCCGGGCCGCTCGCGTGGTACACGTCCACGCGGATGTCATCGGGACTGATTTCGATGTCGATATCATCGGGTAGCACGGGGATGACCTCGACGCCGGCAAACGTGGTCTGGCGGCGCTTCTTGTCGTCGGTGGGGCTAATGCGAACCAAGCGGTGGACACCGGCCTCGGCGCGCAGCATGCCAAATGCGTCCTTGCCCTCGACGGTAAAGGTCGCGCGGTCGATGCCGATGACCTCGGCCGCGGGACAGTCGTTGATGGTGACCTTCCAGCCGCGACGCTGGCAGTACTTCATGTACATCTTAAAGAGCATGAAGGTCCAGTCCTGGGCCTCCAGACCACCCTGTCCGGGCTTGATGGTCACAATAGCATCGCCGTGATCGAACTCACCGGTAAACCAGCTCGAAAGCTCAAGTTCGTCGATAGCGCGGGCCAGGCGTTCTGCCGTAGCGGCAGCCTCCTCGCGCAATGCGGCGGCGTCGGGGTCATCCCCCATCTCTTCGGCAAGCTCCAGCGCGGCGCGGGCATCGGAAAGCTCGCCGCGCGCGGTGTCCACGGCAGCGATATCTTCCTTGGTGCGAGCAATCTCCTCCATGGTGGCACGGGCGGCGTCGGCGTCATCCCAAAAGCCAGGGGCAACACTTTTGGCCTCGAGCTCGGTCACGCGGGTACGCTTCTCGTCCAAGTGGAGATACGACTCGACCTCGCCGAGCCGGTCCGCAAACGCGTCCAGCTCGGCGGGCGTTACCTCTAAAGCCTCAGCCATTAACGATTCCTGCCGTGGCAGTACTTAAACTTCTTGCCGCTACCGCAGGGGCACGGGTCGTTGCGGCCCACGTTGACGTACGGATCGTCGCTCTCGGACTTGCGATAGGTCGTCACCTTGCCACCGTTGTTAACGGCAGCCGGTCCGCCTTGGACAGCCGTGCGGGCCTGCACCTGCGCCTGCTTGCGCAGCACCGAGTCGCCGTTATCACCATCGACCTCGGCAGGACCGGAGAAGCGCGCGCCCTCGAGCGCGGGCTCTTCCTTGTGCTCCACGGCACGCGGGGCAGCCTTGATCTCGATGCGCAGAACCGTGCGCAGGTAATCCTCATACATGGTATCGACGAGTATCTGGAACGCGCCGTAGGCCTCGGTCTTGTACTCAACCAGCGGGTCGCGCTGGCCAAAGCCGCGCAGGCCGATGCCGGTCTTAAGGTAGTCCATCTCCTGCAGGTAGTTCATCCAGCGGGTATCGATGACGCGCAGCATGACCTGGGTGTTGAGCTCGCGCATCAGGTCCTCGCCCAAGCGCTCGGCCTTCATGTTGTAGCACTTCTCTACGTAAGCCAGGACATCGGCAGCCAGGGCCTCATAATCCTCGTCGGGGAACTTCGGCGTATCGATGTGGCCGGTGAGCTCCACAACCCACTTGCGCAGGCCCTCCAGGTCGCGCTCGCCATCGTGACTGTCCTTGGTGCAGAACTCCTGCACGCAGCGGTACACGGTGTCGTGCATGACCTCGGTGATGTGGTCGGTCAGGTCCTTGCCGTCCAGAATCTTATTGCGCTCGGCGTAGATGACCTGGCGCTGCTTGTTCATGACGTCGTCGTACTCAAGGACGCTCTTACGCATGGAGAAGTTGATGCTCTCGACCTTGTGCTGGGCGCTCTCGACGGCCTTGGAGATGATCTTGTGCTGGATGGGCATGTCGTCGCCCATGTCGGCCGTGACCATCATCTTGGAGACGCGGTCCATCTTGTCGCCGCCGAACAGGCGCATGAGGTCGTCCTCGAGCGACAGGTAGAACTGGGTCTCGCCTGGATCGCCCTGACGGCCGGAACGGCCGCGCAGCTGGTTGTCGATACGGCGGGACTCATGGCGCTCGGTGCCGATGACGGTCAGGCCGCCGGCGGCAAGCACGCGCTCGCGCTCGGCCTTGCAAGTCTCCTTGGCCTCGGCGTTAAACTGCTCGAGCTGCTCGGGCGTCACGTCCTCCATGGTCAGGCCCTCGTACTCCAGGCGCTCGCGCACCAGCTCGTCGGGGTTGCCGCCCAGCAGGATGTCAGTACCACGACCGGCCATGTTGGTGGCGATGGTCACGGCGCCGTAGCGTCCGGCCTGGGCAACGATGTGGGCCTCGCGCTCATGGTGCTTGGCGTTGAGGACCTCGTGAGCGATGCCGCGCTTGGTAAGGGCGGCGGACAGCTTCTCGGAGCTCTCGATGGAGACGGTGCCCACCAGGACCGGCTGGCCCTTGGCATGACGCTGCTCGACATCGTCGGCGACGGCGTTGTACTTGGCCTGAATGGTGCGGTATACCAGGTCCTCGTGGTCCACGCGCTGCACGGGCTTGTTGGAGGGGATGACCTCGACGGGCAGCTTGTAGATCTCGCGGAACTCGGCATCCTCGGTAAGTGCCGTGCCGGTCATGCCGGAGAGCTTGTCATACAGACGGAAGTAGTTCTGCAGGGTGATGGTGGCGAGTGTCTGGTTCTCCTCACGTACGAGCACGCCCTCTTTGGCCTCGATGGCCTGGTGCAGGCCCTCGGAGTAACGGCGGCCTTCCATAATGCGGCCGGTGAACTCGTCGACGATCTTGACCTCGCCGTTGGTGACCACGTACTGCTTGTCGCGGTGGAACATGTACTGGGCCTTCAGCGCCTGCTGCAGGTGGTTGACCAGCTGGCCGGAGAGATCGGCATAGATGTCATCGATACCCAGGCGGCGCTCGATTTTCTTAAGGCCGCGCTCAGTGGCGGCAATGGTGTGCTTGGCCTCGTCCATAACGAAGTCGCCCGTGGGCTCCACGTCCTCGGTGGCGGTGAGCATGTCGTGCGACACGTCCTCGCCGCGCTCAAGGCCACGCACGGCACGCGCGAAGTCCTTGTAGGTACTGGCGGACTTGGTGCCAGCGCCCGAGATGATCAGCGGGGTGCGGGCCTCATCGATCAGGATGGAGTCGACCTCGTCGACGATGGCGTAGTTGTGGCCGCGCTGCACGCGCTGCTCGGGACGGGTAACCATGTTGTCGCGCAGGTAATCAAAGCCGAACTCGGAGTTGGTGCCGTAGGTAACGTCAGCCTGGTAGGCCGGGCGCTTGAGCTCGAGCGGCATGTTGTTCTGGAGCAGACCGACGGTCATGCCCAGGTATTTATAGATGCGGCCCATCCACTCGGAGTCGCGTTTGGCAAGGTAATCATTGACGGTAACGACGTGCACGCCCTTGCCGGCAATAGCGTTGAGATAGCCGGCCAACGTGGAGACGAGGGTCTTACCTTCGCCGGTCTTCATCTCGGCGATGTGACCCTCGTGCAGTGCCATGGCGCCAATGAGCTGCACGTCAAAGTGGCGCATACCCATGGTGCGCTTGGAAGCCTCACGCACGGTGGCAAAGGCCTCGGGAAGCATGTCGTCGAGCGACTCGCCGTTGGCGTAACGCTCGCGGAACTTATCGGTCTGGCCGCGGAGTTCCTCCTCGGTCATCTTCTCAAACTGGGGCTCAAGACCGTTGATCTGGTCGACGATCTTGTAGTAGCGCTTAAGGTCCTTATCGGATCCAAAGGACAGCAGCTTTGACATGAATCCCATGTGGTTTTCCTTTTTTGGCCATCGCCCACGCCGTGCAGCTGCGGGCGAGTTAAACACAGTTGATTGTACTTTAGCCAAACAAGGCGCGGCCTATACGGTCGACCTCGACCGCCACGTAATAACTACGACCCGACCGACCTGCCAAAAAGGGACTGGTTTATTTTGGCAGGTTTTATCTGGGAAAACGCCGTCACTCTGCCATTTGGTGCAAACCAACCCGTCCCCT
>CATZKS010000094.1 GCA_958421035.1 uncultured Collinsella sp.
AAAGAGAAGAGGCGGGGCATGCCCCGCCTCTTACACCACATCTCTGCGCGCTACCCTCACTGACGGCGCTTTCCAGACCCCGTGGGCAAAAAAGGGCAAATATGAGTACTGTTACCTTTTTAGTAACAGCCAAAACCGCCTCAAATGCCGCTCCCACGGCTTACACGCGTCCCTAAATTGATCAAACAACACCATAGCGGACTTATATGTGTTTGCGTTAATGAACATATTTTGCTGTTATGTCTATTATTTTGCGAAGGCAATATGATACTAAGATAGCAACCGTACTCATATTTGGCATTTTTTGCCCACAGGGTATTTCCTAGGGAACCGACAACAGCCTTAGGGTCCCGCGCGGCGCCGCTCCCTCCCGGCATCCGCCGACGTTTGCCCAGATAAAACCGACCAAAATAAACCTGTCCCTTTTTGGTCGGTTTCGGGGTGACAAGGGCTTGCACTTTAGCGTGCGACAGCGGATAATGCCGAACACTCGACAATACGCTTATTGCTCTTTCTATAGATTGAGGAGGCCCCTATGGCCATGGAATTCAAACGCAGGCTGCCGATCCCCATGGAGATCCGCGAGGAAATGCCGCTTTCTGCCGAGCTTACCGCCAAAAAGCAGGCATTTGACGCCGAGGTCGCCAAAGTCTTTACCGGCGAGGACGCACGCAAGGTGCTCATCATCGGCCCGTGCTCTGCCGACCGCGAGGATTCGGTGCTTGAGTACATGAACCGACTGGCCAAGACCGCCGAGGAGGTCAAGGACAAGCTCATCATCATTCCGCGCGTCTACACCAATAAGCCGCGCACCAAGGGCACCGGCTACAAGGGTCTTCTGCACAACCCCAACCCCGAGGCTCCCGACGACCTGCTCGAGGGCGTCAAGGCCATCCGCCACATGCACCTGCGCGTCATCGAGGAGACCGGCTTCTTTACCGCCGATGAGATGCTCTACCCGTCCAACTACCAATACCTCGTTGACCTGCTGAGCTATGTTGCCGTGGGCGCACGCTCGGTCGAGAACCAAGAGCATCGCCTGGTGTCGAGCGGCATTTCGGTACCCGTCGGCATGAAGAATCCCACTGCCGGCTCTACCACCGTTATGCTCAACTCCATTTACGCCGCCCAGGCGCACCAGAGCTTCATCTTCCGCAACTGGGAGGTCGAGTGCGACGGCAATCCGCTCGCACACGCCGTTATGCGTGGCTACATCGGTCTCGATGGGCGCACCTACCCCAACTACCACTACGAACACCTGGAACGCTTGGCCGAACGCTATACCGAGCATGCCGGCTATGCCAATCCGGCAGCGGTCATCGACTGCAACCATGACAACTCGGGCAAGCGTCCGCTGGAGCAGTATCGCATTTGCAAGGAGGTGCTCGACAGCTGCCGCCGCAACGAATCCATCTCCAAGCTGGTCAAGGGCTTTATGATCGAGTCCTACCTGGAGGACGGCAACCAGCCGGTCGACGGCGGCGTCTTTGGCAAGTCGATCACCGACCCGTGCCTGGGCTGGGAAAAGACCGACTACCTCATCCACGAGATCGCGGAACGTATTTAGCTACGCGGTTTTACCAAACCGCGTAACGGCTCGACGCTGCAAACCCGCCAGAACGGCAATCTGCCTTTCAACTTCGGCGGCATGATCAAAAGATCAATGCCGCCTCGTTTCAAGGCACCTTGCTCGCTCTGGCGGGTTTTCGCTGACGTTTTTCGACCTGCATTGTTGCCAGGGTTGGCACCAATGACTAATGCGATAGCTAGCTACGTCGGTCCGATTGATCGGCTGGGTTTCCGAGGTGCGGCAGATTCCCGCGAAAGAGGAGGGCATAGACCTTAAGGGTCATGCCCGACGATTGAAGGGCAAGGTGCCGTGCCTCGGGAAGACAGACAGTTACGCCGAGGGCTCCTGCTGCGTAATGCAGTGGATATTTCCGCCACCGAAGACGACCTGCTCGGACTGAACGCCGACGCACTTGTAGACGCCCTCGCCCCAGACCTCGTCGTAGATCTTCTGGAGCGTGTCAACGGCAAGCTGATCGTTCTCGTCGCCGTACTGCGGGACGATAACGCCGTGGTTGGTGACCAGGTAGTTCATGTAGGAGGCGATCAGCGGCTCGTTGGCAACGCGCGGCTCGGCGTTCTCGTCGGCGTCGATGGTGTCGCAGGAAGCCTGGTCCATGAACAGCGGGTTCACAGGCATGCAGAGCTTGTAGACCTTCATCTTGCGGCCCTTGGCGTCAACGGCGTTGGAAAGGGTCTCGTAGACAGCATGGCATTGCTCGTAGAACGGATACTCGGGATCGTCGGTCCAGATGCAGGCCATGACGCCCGGAGCGATGAACGTAGCGACATCATCGATGTGGCCGTTGGTCTCCTCGGGGTCGATGCCCTCCTTAACCCAGATGACCTTCTCGACACCCAGGTAATCCTTGAGGTGCTCGTCCATATAGGCGCGAAGTTCCTCACTCCAGGGCTCAAACTTCTTGTGGAACTTGGGCCAGATGGACTCGGGATCCTCTTCCTCCTCCAGAACCGCAGAGCAGGTGCGGCCCGGGGAAAGCAGGCACTGGTCGGTCACGACCACGGTGCCTTCGCCGTCGACGGTAATGGAGCCGCCCTCGAGGATCATGTCATCGGGACGATAGCGACGGCAGCCGGAAAGCTCAGCCATCTTAAGGGCAATCTGCTCGTCCTTGTCCCACGGGAAATAGAGGCCGTCGACGAGGCCGCCGTAGGCGTTGAAGTGCCAGTGGTTGGCGCGCTTATCGCCCTTGCCATTGATAACAAAAGTGGCAGCGGTGTCGCGGAACCAAGCGTCGTCGGTGGTCATCTCGATAACGGTGACGTTCTCGTCTTCCTCAAAGGCGGCCTTGCAGTTGGCGTAGTCGGCCTGGTTTGCGCACATGGTGACCGGGGTGAACTCGGCGATGGCGCGAGCGATGGCGGCATACTGCTTCTGAGCCGGCTTGGCGCCGTGGGCCCAGGTGTCGGTGCGGTGGGGCCAACCCATCCACACGCGATCCTGCGGAGCGAACTCAGCGGGCATAAAGAAGCCGTCGGCCTTAGGGGTGGACTCGGACTCGGTGATCGTACGCATAAGATTTCCTCCAAATCGAACGATCGCTTGCTGCGGGCGGGTTACCCTCAGCCTAAAACCAAGAGATGGTAGGCGCCCATTCCCCGGCAAAGGTCGGGGCGCCTGGCACCGGTTTTCACGGATGTCGCACCGGCAAGCGACGACGTAACCCGGTGCGCGGAGACAAAACGCACGAAGGATACGGAAGAGAGATTGGGGCGGGCGGTGGTTACCGGAGCAATAGCTCACACCCACCTCAGAGAAAGGTTAGCAAACCTGTTGCTTGGGCACGCCTCCGAAGAGGCTAGAGCGTCCCGAGTCGGGAGCGACAAGCCCGACGAAGCGTACGTTGGTACGCGAGGAAGGTTGGAGCCCCGAATCCGGGTGCTCTAGTCCTCCTCGGACTCCTCAGCGAGGCGCTGAGCAGCCAGCTCGGGAGTGAGACCCTTGTACTCGGTCTCGCGGCCCTTAGCACTGACGACGCGGACAACCTCGCCAATAAGCAAGAGCACGATGAAGATGACGATCATCGGGACCTTATCGCCAATCTCATCGACAGAGAACGGAATCAGCGTTGCAACGATAGCCAGAATCAGCTCAATGCAGGGAATAGCCAGCATGACCTTCATCATGGCGCCCTTAAACGGGAACGTAAAGATACGCTCACGGTTGGGGTCGTTCTTACGAAGGTTGAGGAATGCCGGGAACATCGGGATGTAGGTCAGCAGCAGGAAGACAACGGAGGTACCGAAGAGCATCCAGAAGACACCGTTGGAGATGGCGTCGATGGGAACCAGCTGCAGGCACAGCACCAGGGAGGCAACGATGGCGTTGACCAGGTTGGCGCCGTTGGGCATGTCGTCATCCGAGATCATCGAGGCGAAGACCTTGGGCATGTTGCCATGCTCGGCAGCATAGCGAGCGACGGAGTTGACGCCGAAGGACCAGGCAGCCATGTTGGCGAACAGCGTGATCAGGAAGGCGATGCAGATGACCTTAAAGATCATGGAATCGCCCACAATAGTCTGGACAGCGTAGATCATGCCGTAGTCGGGATCGATGGAATCGGCCGACACAGCAGCGCCGATGCCAAAGCCAGCGAACAAGTAGATCACGGCGATGGACAGGCCGCCGACGATGATAGCCTTGGGGATATCGCGAGCGGGATCGGCCATATCGTCGGTCATGGTGCAGATGACCTCGAAGCCCATGAAGTTAAAGATGATGATCGACAGGTAGCCAAGCGCGTTGGTGTTGGTGAGCTCGGGCAAGAAGGTGGCAGCGGACATATCGTTCGCAAAGCCGTTCTCCATGGCGTACCAGATGCCCAAAGCGCCGACGATAACGGCAACGGCAACCTTGATGATGGCGCCGCCGTTCAGGACCCACTCGGAGTCGGCAGCCTTGGAGCGACCCATAAGATAGACGATCCACACAAAGGCAAGGTCGATACCAATCTTGGCAATCAGATTGAACTCGACGCCAAAGACCATGCCCAAAATGTCCGGGAACATAGTGGCCAGCGAGGCAATCCACAGCGGGTAGTTAACCCAGTAGTAGTACGAAATGCGGGCGCCCCACTTGTCGCCCAGGCCATCGCGTACCCAGTCGTAAATGCCACCCTCACCGTCATAGGTAGTGCCGAGCTCGGCAACGACCATGCCATAAGGGAGCAGGAAGGTCAGAATCAGGAAGATCCACCAGAAGAACTGCTGGTTGCCAATGGCAGCAGCAGGTGCGGCGGCCTCGCAAACGAAGACGACGCAGATGATGGTCGAGATGACCGTCAAGAAGGAAAGCTTTTTCTTTCCGTCGCTCATGATGAGCTCCTTCGCTCAGTCTTGGACAAATCGAGGTCCTTAAGATATTAAGGCAATTGCCGGGCCTCGGTGAGCGGGCGACAGGAGACGAGCATCCGCCGCCCGCAAGCGTGCTTCTACGATGAAGTTACGCGGTTTTACCAAACCGCGTAACGGCTCGACGCTGCAAACGCCCCTAAGCGGCAATCTGACGTTCAATCGTCGGTCGCGTACCAAAGTACGCTTCCCTCCTCTTTCACGTCACCTTGCTCGCTTAGGGGCGTTTTCGCTGACCTATGGTCAACCTACGATAATTCCAAGCTGAACGAGTTACTCGCTGTAGCGGGTGGCGATGGCGGCTCGCACCATGCCGGTGCTCATGAGGTAGGTCACCAGGAAGTAGCCGCCGTAGGCTGCCAGGAAGATTGCACAGGTGAGGCCCACGGTGCCACCGATGCTCATATTTCCGAATATGCTCACCAGCTCGATGATCACCTTAAGTGCCACAAAGGAGTGCGCCAGGCCCACTGCCAGCGGGAACAGGAAGAATACCGCTTGCTGCGCCATCACCGAATGGCGAATCTGGCGGTCCTCACAGCCGATCTGTGCCAGCACACGATAGCTGCGTCTGCCGTCGGCCACGTTGGAGAGTTGCTGGATCGACAGAATCGCCGCGCATGCAACGACCAATACAAAGCCAATGTAGATGGCCAGATAGCTAATCATGCCGTTCATTTGCGCTGCTTGCGTGTACATCTCGGAGCGTGTGATGAAGATTCCCCATGACCCCGGCTCCTTGCCGTCAACGAGCAGATTGTCGAGCAAAGTGTATTTAATGCTCTCGTCTGCCTCGGTCGTATCCATCCCCTGTTTGTAATTAACGAGCAGGCTACTGGAATACGGCTGCAGATTAAGTTGGGACAACAGCTCGTCGGCAACGACGACGGTACCCGGATTACTGCCCATCGCCGAGTTGGCGATGGCCGCCGTGTCCTTGTCCGACTTATCGGTTGCGGGCTTGAGCTCATGCCCGCCCAAGGTGAGGGTATGGCCGCCGGCCATGTACTTGGTGTACAGGTCGCCCAGCCCACCGCCCATATCACACGTAAGCAGGTACTGGTCGCGGCCAATGCTCACCGGCTCCTCGCCCATCATCTGGCGCAGTTTGTTGTACTGGCTCGCCGGCGTCACAAACAGACCCATCGTATCGGCATTGCTACCCCCGAGCGCCTTGGGGAGCTTTTCGCCCATGGTCTTGCACATCTCACCCGCAGACACCGAAGGATTCGAACCGCCAAACGGGTAACTCAGATACGAATCGATCTGAACATGCTCACCGGCAACATCGGCGATATTGACCTTCTTGCCGGTCTCGTCGTTGTTGTCCGCCGACTTGCCCTTGCCGTGCCATGCGGAGTACAAATCGACCGTTGTATCGGCTAGCACCATGCGGTCGGCTTCAGACGGATTGACATATTCTTTGTAGTAGTCGAGCGTATCGGGCGTGTAATAGACATACGTCTGAGACACGTCAACAGGGTTATAGCGCTCCAGGTTTTCGTTCATCACATTGGCAATCGACATACCACACGTCACCGAGGTGATGGCCAAAAACAGGAGCATCGCGATGACGCCCATCGAAAAGCACACCGTGTTGACCTTGGCCGCAAGCTGGCGCACGGTAAACATGTTGAGGCCGCGCCAATACACGCTGCGCAGGCTCTGCAGCAGCTTGATGAGCATGCCCGAGAGTCCCCAGAACAGGGCAAAGGTGCCCACGGTAACCATAGCGGTCGTAATACCAAACTGGTTCATGGCCTCTTGCAGCTTGCTGTCCGTCGCGGTTAGCGGGAACCCATCACGTAGCAGACGGTAATAGGCCACGCCCACAAGCACCACGCCCACGGCAAAGATGGCAATCGCGATCCAGGGGTTGCGTGTCTTGATGCTCTCGTTGCGACGCTCGGCACCCATAAGCTCGATGAGTTTGGTACGACGCACGGCGCGAAGGTTCAGCAGTAGCGTGAGCACAAACATTACGAGCATGCAGGCAAGGGTCAGATTGAACGCATGCACCGAGAAAAAGAAGTGGAAATTGGCAATCTGTGTCTTAAAGAGCGAGGCCGTAAAGAACGTCATGAGCTGGGAGAGTCCCATACCCAGCACAATGCCGGCGACAAAGGCCACGACCGAGACGATCACGGTCTCGAGCGCCATGATCGTGGCGACGCGCCCGCGCCCCATGCCGAGCACCTGGTACAGGCCAAACTCCTTCTTGCGGCGTTTCATGATGAAGTTATTGGCATACACCATCAAAAAGGCCATGACACCGGCCAAAAAGTACGTCAGGTCGCCGAGCATGCTGCCCATAACCTGCGCCAAGCCCTCTTCATCGATGCCGGCGATGTCGACCTGCATCGAGATGGTGTTAAAGGCATAGAAGACCGTGACGCCCAGGGTGAGCGTCAAAAGGTAGACGAGGTAGTCGCGGCCGGCGCGGCGGACGTTGCCCCAAGCGAGTTTACAGAGCATCGGAGCCCTCACCGCCCATCATGGCAACGACCTCCATAATGCGGTCGAAGAACTCTCGGCGGTCGGTGTCGCCGCGGCGCAGCTCGGTGAAGATCTTGCCGTCGCGGATAAACAGCACACGGCTCGTGTAGCTGGCGGCAAAGCTGTCGTGCGTGACCATGAGCACGGTGGCGCGCAGGCGGCGGTTGAGGGCCTCTAGGCTCTCGAGCAACAGGCGGGCGCTTTTGGAGTCGAGGGCGCCGGTAGGCTCGTCGGCCATGATCATGGTGGGGTCGGTGACGAGCGCGCGAGCCGCGGCAACGCGCTGCTGCTGGCCGCCGGACATCTGGTAGGGATACTTGTCGAGCACCTGACTGATGGACAGGCGCGCTGCCACATCCTGCACGCGGGTCGAGATCTCTGCCGAGTTTGTGCGGGCAATGGTGAGCGGCAGGGCGATGTTCTCGCGTGCCGTGAGCGTATCGAGCAGGTTGGAGTCCTGGAAGATAAAGCCCAGCTCCTCGCGGCGGAACTGCGAAAGCTTAGCCTGCTTCATGCGTGTTACGTCCTGCCCGTTGATGCGGATCGTGCCGCTCGTGGCGCTATCGATGGTCGACACGCAGTTGAGCAACGTCGACTTGCCCGAGCCCGAAGCGCCCATGATGCCAACAAATTCACCGCGGTTGACGGTAAAGCTGACGTCGTTGAGCGCACGGGTCACGTTGCCCAGCGCTCCATATACCTTTTCGAGATGCGCGACCTCCAGTACCGGGGTCGCCATGTGCGTGGTTTGCATACCGAGTCCTTTCTTGCGATTAGTCTACGGCATCTATAGTCGCAAGAAGACGAGTCGGCTACCATCGATATGGCTTACGCTTGCCTTACCGTTGT
>CATZKS010000095.1 GCA_958421035.1 uncultured Collinsella sp.
AGCACGCGGCTGTTAACCGCGCTGTTGTAGGTTCGAGTCCTACCCGGGGAGCCAGATTTTTCCAGCCCTTTCCGTTGGGCTTTAAATTCCTCGGTAGCTCAATGGTAGAGCACGCGGCTGTTAACCGCGCTGTTGTAGGTTCGAGTCCTACCCGGGGAGCCAGGTTGTAAAACCCGTCGCTTATGCGGCGGGTTTTTTCATGCCGCGATCGCCGTTCGCGAACGTTACCATATCAACATTTCGTGTCGAGGATGTAATCCCGAGGCCCGCCACCTCAACATGGCGCGGTCGTTGTAGAATATTCCAATGATTGCTCCCACGACATGGTGCCGCGAGCACCAAGAAAAGGAGATTCTTGTGTCTGAGACCATTAACGGCAGCCTGAGCGTCTCGAACGACGTTATTGCCGATATTGCCGGTTATGCCGCGATGACGTGCTATGGCGTTGTCGGTATGGCTGAGCAGCTCCAGGGCGCCGAGAGCGTGCGCCTGCTTGCCGGTCAGCGCCTCCGCAAGGGCGTGCTTGTCTCCGCCGACGAGAACGGCCTTACGGTCGATCTTCACGTCGTGCTCGAGAACGGCGTCAACATGAAGTCCGTCTGCCACAATCTTTCGAGCTCCGTTGCCTTCACCCTGCAGGAGATCGCCCAGATCGATCCCGCCAGCCTTAAGATCGGCATCCATATCGACGCGCTTAAGAGCCGTCTGAACTAGCATCCGAAAACGGAGATTCAAATACCCATGATTGCAAAGACCATTCGCACCTGTTTTCCGATCGCTGCGGCTGCCGTTTCCGACAAGGCCGAGGAGATCAACAAGCTCAACGTCTTCCCCGTACCCGACGGCGACACCGGCACCAACATGTCGCTCACGCTCGCCTCGGTGACCAAGGAGCTTTCCGCCCTTCCCGCCGATGCCGACATGGAGGCCATCGCCGGCGCCATCACCCACGGTTCCCTGATGGGCGCCCGCGGTAACTCCGGCGTCATCACCTCGCAGATTCTGCGCGGCGTGGCCGAGGGCCTTGTCTCTGCCGACGAGCCCATTACGTCCGCCAACATTGCCTTCGCCTTCCGTCGCGCCGTCAAGGTCGCCTTCCAGGCTGTCCGCAAGCCCATCGAGGGCACGATCCTCACGGTCCTGCGCGATGTCTCGACCAAGGCCGACGAGTGCGAGAAGAAGAAGTTCTCGGCCGAGGATGCGCTCGATGCTATCGTCGTCGAGGCCTACCAGTCCGTCGCCCGCACGCCCGACCTGCTGCCCGTTCTGAAGGAGAACGGCGTGGTCGACTCCGGCGCTTTTGGCTTTGCCATCTTCCTGGAGAACTTTGTTGCCGCCGCGCTTGGTCGCAGCACCGTGGTCGAGGATTTCTCCGCTACGTTTGACTCCGCCGGCTCTGCCCGCGATGCCGCTCTTGGCCGTGTTGAGATCGAGGCTAACGACGACTGGGAGGGCTCGGAGTTCCGCTACTGCAACGAGTTCCTCTTTAAGGCCGACGCCCCGTTTGACGAGGACGAGTGCCTTAAGTTCCTAGGCTCCATGGGCGACTGTGAGCTGCTCGTGGGCGCCTATCCCGACTACAAGATCCATGTGCACTCCAACACCCCCAACCTGGTGCTCGAGCACATGCTGCAGCTCGGTCAGATCTATGAGGTCTTTATCCACAACATGGAGATGGAGGCCCACGACCGTACCGCCAAGATCCACGAGGATCAGGAAAAGGCCGCCGAGCCCGCCAAGGCGCTGGGCTTTGTCGCCGTTGCCGCCGGTTCCGGCGAGGCTGACATCCTCAAGTCCCTTGGCGTCGACGTGATCGTGTCGGGTGGCCAGACCATGAACCCCTCGACTGCAGACCTGCTGGGTGCGGTGGACCAGGTCAACGCGACCTCGGTCATCATCCTGCCCAACAACGGCAACATCCGCATGGCTGCCGAGGCTGCCGCTTCTGCCTGCACCGACAAGAAGGTCGCCGTCGTTCCCACCAAGACCGTCCCGCAGGCCTTCTCCGCGCTGTTCGCAGTCCTGCCCGATTCCGAGCTCGAGGATGCCGTCGCCGCCATGGTCGACGCCATCAGCGAGGTCCGCGATGGCGAGGTCACCCGCGCCGTGCGCGACTCCAGTGCCTCTGACGGTTCTCCGATTCACTCCGGTGACGTCATGGGTATCATCGCCGGCTCCATCGACGTGGTCGGCTCCGACGTGAAGCAGGTCACGCTCGACTGCATCAACCGCATGCAGGAGGAAGAGGAGGGCGACGCGCTGACGATTCTGGCCGGCGAGGAGCTGTCCGATGAGGCCTTCCAGGAGATCGTCGACGCTATCGAGGAGGCTCAGCCCGATCTGGAGATCGACGCCCATCGTGGCGAGCAGCCGCTCTATCCCGTGATCTTCTCGATCGAGTAGGCAACTGCCTATGTCCGAGCTGTGCTCCGTGCCGCGTGTCTCGGAGCGCTTTGCCCAGAGCAATGCGCTCGACGAGGATATCGCGCGACTCAAATATGTTTCGGGTAAACGTGAGGAGGCCCTTCGCCGTCTGGGAATTCGGACGGTGGGGGACCTCCTTCTCCATATTCCTCATCGATACCTCGACTTTACCCGTTCGTGGTCCATTGAGATGGCGCCCATCGGTACCGTGTGCACCATCATCGCCACGGTCGACCGTATCGTCCAAAAGCAGCCGCGTCCGCGCATGCAGGTGACTGAGGTCTCACTTGTTGACGAGACGGGCGTGCTGCAGGTTGCCTTTTTCCGCCAGCCCTGGATTGCTCAGCAGCTTAAGCAGGGCGACCGCCTGGCCGTGATGGGCAAGGTCGAGTTTGCCTACGGCTTTAAGCAGATGGCCTCGCCCCACTTTGAAAAGCTCGAGGACGGGCGCGCCGCAGGCACCATTCTGCCGGTCCATTACGTGAGCGATGGCGTGAGCCAGGCGTGGATGCGCCGCATCGTAAGCGGCGCGCTCGAGGTCGTCGGCAATCCCTTCGATCCGATTCCCGCGCCGCTGCGCGCAAAGCGGAAGCTCATGAGCAATGCCCGCGCGTTGCGTTCGATCCACTTTCCCTCGAGCATGGCTGAGCGCGACATCGCACGCCGGCGTCTTGCCTACGAGGAGTGCCTCTACCTGCAGCTGGCGCTGCGTCTGCGCAACGACGGCGGCCTTGTCGATGTGGTGCCCTATGCCCACACTGCGGGCGAGCATCTGGGCGCGCTTAAACAGGCCCTTCCGTTTTCGCTGAGCGACGAGCAGGAGGCCGCATTCCAAGACATCCTGCATGACATGTGCGATGGCGGGCGCGTGATGAACCGTCTGCTGCTGGGCGATGTCGGTACCGGTAAGACCGCCGTTGCCGCCTGCGCGCTGGCTGTGGCTGCCGATAGCGGCACACAGGCCTGCGTTATGGCGCCCACGGGCGTGCTGGCGCGCCAATATGCCGATAAGACCGGCCCTCTGCTCTCGCAGGCCGGCATGTCCTGGGCGCTTCTGGCGGGCGCCACGCCGGCCGCAGAGCGCGAGCGCATCCATGCCCAGCTGGAATCGGGCGAGCTTGACGTGCTCTTTGGCACCCATGCGGTGCTTTCGGATAACGTTGCGTTCAAGCATCTGTCGCTTGTTGTCATCGACGAGCAGCACCGCTTTGGCGTTGGCCAGCGCAACGCCCTACGCGCGAAGGGCCCCGGTGCCGATCTGCTCGTTATGACGGCAACGCCCATCCCGCGTACGCTGGCGCTTTCGGTCTACGGCGATCTGGATACGAGCATCATCCGCCATCGGCCCGTCCCTGGCGCTGGCGTGTCGACACGCGTGCTCACCGAGTCGAGCCGCGACCTCGCCTATGGCGCCATCCGCGAGGCGCATGAAAAGGGTCAGCAGGCCTACGTGATTTGTCCGCTCGTGGAGCCGAGTGACTCGGCCGATGAGCTGGAAGACGTGCCCGGTATCGCCCGCGACGACGAGGGCCGCGTGACGGTCCCCGTGCCACTGCACGATACGGCAACCGAGTTTGACCGCCTGCGTCTGGCGTTGCCGGGTCTTGCCATCGAGCGCCTTCACGGCCGTATGCCAGCGGGGGAGAAGGATCGGGTCATCGATGCCTTCAAGCGTGGCGAGATCGACGTGCTCGTCTCGACTACGGTGGTCGAGGTGGGCGTCGACGTGCCTAACGCCACCGTTATGGTCATCGAGAACGGTGAGCGCTTTGGCTTGGCGGCCTTGCACCAGCTGCGCGGTCGCGTGGGCCGCGGCAGCGTGTCGGGCACCTGCCTGGTTATGACGCACTCCAAGGGCAACGGCGGCGCATCGGCGGCGCAAGACCGTCTCCAGTCGCTCGAAAAGACCTCGGACGGCTTTACGCTCGCCCAAATGGACCTGCGTTTGCGCCACGAGGGCGAAATCCTGGGGTACCGCCAGCATGGTGGTGTGACCCTGCGCTTTGTCGACCTGGATGCCGACGAGGAGCTGATCGAGTGGGCCCATTTGGACGCGGTCGAGCTCTTGCGGTATGCTTGCACCCTTGACTCCGTGGCGACGCGCCCTCTGCGCGATGCGGTCGCCATGCGATATCGACACATTTTTAAGGAGGTCAGCGGAGGATGAGAATCATCGGCGGCGAATGGCGCGGTCGTAAGATCGAGGAGCCCCGTGGTCGCGATGTCACCCGCCCCACGACCGATCGCGTGCGCGAGGCATGCGCATCTATGGTCATGTCGGCATTCGACTTCGATCTGGACGAGGTCCGCGTGCTGGACGCCTTTGGCGGCTCCGGCGCCTTAGGGTTAGAGATGCTCTCTCGTGGGGCCCGCTCGCTCACGACGTTTGAGATCGATCGCAACGCCGCGCGGCTCATTACCAAGAATATCGAGTCGCTCTGCCGTGACCGTGCGCGTTGGCGCGTGGTCACGGGCGACATGCTGGCGAGTGCCTCGCGCGGTCGTGTACCGGGCGCCCCCTTTGATCTGGTCCTGCTTGACCCGCCCTATGCTTTTGGTGCCGAGCCGGTCGAGGAACTGCTGCAGAACCTGGCTCAGCAGGGTCTGCTTGCACCTGGCGCTTTTGCCCTGTTTGAGCATGCCGCCGCCGATGCGGGCGCGCATCCGGTAGGCTTTGAGACTGTACGTAAGAAGCGCTACGGCATTACCTCGGTCGACCTGCTTCGTTGGGTCGGCGATGACGACGGTGGGGGCGACAGCGCCGGCGCAGATGCCGACAACAACGATGCCACGACGTTTCAGGAGGACGCCCATGAATGACACCATCAACCGCGTGATCGTCCCGGGTACCTTCGATCCCATCACGTTTGGCCATATCGATGTGATTCGCCGCGCCCGCCGCATCTTTCCCAGCGTGATCGTCGCTGTTGCCGAGTCGCAGGGTAAAAACGGTGTGGGCACCACGTTTACGCTCGATGAGCGCGTGGCGCTGGCCCGCGAGGCGCTCGGTGATATCGACGGCGTTGAGGTCCTGCCCTTTACCGGCCTCTTGGTCGACTTCGCTCGTGAGCAGGGGGCGGGGGCCGTGGTCAAGGGCCTGCGTGCCATGACCGACTTTGAGTACGAGCTGCAGCAGGCCGACCTCAACTATCGTTTGGATAACGAGCTGGAGTCCATCTTTGTCATGAGCGCGCCGCAGTACGGCTATATCTCGAGCTCAGTCGTTCGCCAGATCGCCTCGCTCGGCAGCGATGTATCGACGTTTGTTCCGTCCAACGTGGTCGAAGCGCTCAGACATCGCTTTTCGTGACGTTTTTTATTGCCTGGTGGCATGTGGTAAACTAGCACGATGATATGTTACCTATGAAAGGAGACCGGATGCCGGGCGAGAATTTTCCTGGCGATAGGATCGTCAGCTTGGTCGATGAGCTCGAAGGGCTGATCGAGGAAGCCAAGCCGCCTTTCGGCAAGAACGCTCAGTTCAAGGTCATCGACGCCGACGTGTTCTTCAACATCCTCGACGAGCTCCGCATGAGCTATCCCGAGGAGTGGCAGAAGTCCCGCCGTATCCTTAAGGAGCGCGAGGAGCTTATGGCTTCCGCCGCCGCTCAGGCCGATTCCATCATCGCCGACGCTCAGCAGCAGGCCCTCACCATTGCCGGTGAGCAGGAGATCGTCCGCCTTGCGCAGCAGCAGGCCGACGACATCCGCGACCGTGCCCAGCAGTACGAGCGCGAGACGCGTTATGCTGCCGAGGACTACGCAGAGCAGGTCTTTACGCACCTGGAGGAGAACCTCAAGAGCCTGACTGGCACCGTTACCCGTTGCCGTCAGCAGCTCAACGAGGGTGCCGCCCAGCAGAATGGTCAGTGGTAATGGCTGAGTTCCCGAGCGTTACCGTCGATCTTTCCGAGCAGCTCGAGTTTCCTGGAGATTCGTATCCGCTGACCGGTAAGGTCGATGTCGCCACCTACATGGTGGGCGAGAAGGAGTACCAGCTTCAGGACGGCATCGACTACGACGTTGTCTTTACCAATGCCGGTACCGGTGTCTTGCTCACGGGCATGGTCCGCGCGCACGCCACCGGCGAGTGCGACCGTTGCCTGGAGCCCGCCTCGTTTGATATCGCCGGCGAGATCGAGGAGTTCTACCTCTTTGAGGAGCCCGAGGACCCCGAGGCCTACGAAGACGGCTACGAGCTTCTGGGTGAGGACCGCATCGTCGATCTGGGTGAGCCCATCAACGACGCGGTCGTCATGGACACGCCGTTCGTTGTCCTGTGCAAGCCCGATTGCCGCGGCCTATGCCCCACTTGCGGCATCAATCTCAACGTCGAGCAATGCGATTGCGTCGCTCAAGCAGAGGCAGAATGGGCCGCTGCCACGGAAAATCCATTTGCAGCATTGAAGAATCTCAAGCTTGATGAGTAAAACTGTGGTAGTATCGCTACTTGCGCGTAATCGCCACACTGGATAGTTCATAAGGAAGGTCACTATGCCCGTACCTAAACAAAAGCAGGGTCGTATCCGCACTCACACCCGTCGTTCTGCCAACATGAAGATCTCGGCTGCGGCTCAGTCCACGTGCCCCCGTTGCGGTGCTGTCAAGCTCCCGCATCACGTGTGCCCCAGCTGCGGTTTCTACAAGGACCGCGAGGTTATCGTTACCGAGTAACGGTATACTCTGGATGCGATGCCGTTCCAAATGGAACCACAATGGCCGGCTCAATGAGTCGGCCATTTTTGTATAAGGAGCATGTATATGAGTAACGTTCGCGTTTGTGTAGACGTTGTGGGCGGAGACGAGAAACCTCAGGTTGTTCTTGATGGTATCGAGGCTGCGCTTGCCGCCGATCCCGATATCGAGGTCTTGGCAGCTGGTCCCGCCGAAATCGTCAATCCCTTTGCAGCTTCCCATGCACGTGTTGAGGCCCTTGAGGCGCCTGACGTTATCGCCATGGATGACGATCCCATTCGCGCCGTGATGACCAAGCGTAAGTCGTCGATCGTGCTTTCTTGCCGCGCCATTAAGAAGGGCAACGCGGATGCGTTCTTCTCCGCCGGCTCCACCGGTGCCATGACCGCCGCCGCCACCGCCTATGTGACGCCGTTTAGGTATCAGGCCGAAGGCAAGAAGCAGCCGGTGCGCCCCTGTCTGACCAATGCGCTGCCCAATCGCGCCGGCGGCCTGACGGTCCTGTGCGACATGGGCGCCAACCCCGATGTCGAGGTCGACGATATGGTTCGTTTTGCCCAGATGGGTTGTGCCTATGCGCGCGTCGTCCTGGGCATCGAGCATCCCCGCGTGGGCCTGCTTGCCAACGGCACCGAGGATGAGAAGGGCTCCAACTTTACCAAGGCCTGCTTCCCGGCCATGAAAGCCGCCGTTCCCGGCTTTGTTGGTAACTGCGAGGGAACGGACATCACCTCAGGTAACTTCGATGTCGTCGTTGCCGATGGCATGTCGGGCAATATTGCGCTCAAGGCCACCGAGGGCGCTGCCAAGTTTTTGCTGCAGGAGCTCAAGGGTGTCTTTATGTCTTCGCTCGGCACCAAGATTGCCGCGCTGCTCATCAAAAAGCAAATGCGCGAGATTAAGGCCAAGCTCTCTGGCGACGCCAAGGGCGGCGCGATTCTTCTGGGCCTGCGCGGCGTGGTCCTGATCGGCCATGGCGCCACCTCGGTCGAGGCTGTTAAAAACGGTACGCTCGCGGCGGCCGAAGCCGTGCGCGCCGGGCTGGTCGAGAATGTCGCCAACTCTATGGACGGTATCGTTTTATAACAGCGGCGTTATGCGTCTTGGGGCGCACGTCG
>CATZKS010000096.1 GCA_958421035.1 uncultured Collinsella sp.
GACGCCGCCCTCTCAAGGCGGAGATCACCAGTTCGAATCTGGTACGGGCTACCACGTATCTGATACCCGGTCTTCCCACGGAAGTCCGGGTTTTTTTATCAAACAACCGTCTGCAATTCCCGTTTGAACCAGAGCTTTGCGTTCTGTCTATGGTCCTTGCGGGTACAATATCCAAGATATTTTGACTGTTAGAAGGAGTCTCATGACGGAGTCCTCTCAGCATACGTCTAAGCCCCAGGTCGAGGTTGAGGCCTCGGGCGGAGATGACAATAAGAGCGCACGCCGCGGCGCCATCTTTATCGGCGTCGTGTTGGTGGGTTATATCGTCTATCTGGTGGTAACCGGGCAGATGGGGCAGTTCTGGGCCGCTATGTCGAGCGTCCAGGCGTCATGGCTCTTTGTCGCGTGTCTTTGCATGTTCATGTATCTGTTCTTTGGCATTGTGGCCTATGCGATCGCTGTCTGGCTCGACCCCAATTCACCCGTCGGCATTCGCGACCTGATCTCGGTCGAGGCGAGTGGTATCTTCTTTGGCAACCTTACGCCCATGATGATGGGCTCCACCCCGGCTCAGATCTATCGCCTGACCAAGGCCGGCCAAAACGTGGGCGAGGCCGGAGCCACGCAGTTCACGCGTTTTATCGTGTATCAGTTTGGCCTCGTTGCCTGGGGCGCTATCCTACTGCTTGCTCGTATGCCGTTTTTTGCCGAGCGCTATGGCGACATGACGCTGCTGTGCGTCTTTAGCTTTGGTGGACACTGCTGCATCTTGCTTGGCATCTTCGCCGTCGCTCTCATGCCTAAGACCGTCACGCGCGTCGCCCATTGCATCATCAATTGGCTCGAGCGCATTGGTGTCTCGGCCACTAAGATCGAGGGTTGGCGCACGTTTGTCGATGGCGAGATCTACTCCTTCTCCGAGAAGTTCAAGCTTTCGGCCGGACATTTTTCTTCCATGCTGCTCACCGTGTTTATCACCATGCTGCAGCTCGCGTTTTTCTATCTGGTGCCGTATTTCCTGATGCTTGCCTTTGGCCACCACGAGGTCGACTTTTTCTCGGTCATGGCCGCGAGCGCCTTTGTCCAGCTGCTGAGTTCTGCGGTTCCCTTGCCCGGTGGAACTGGTGGCGCTGAGGGCGGCTTTGCATTGTTCTTGGGTCATTTCTTTGGGTCGGCTTCGACCGCCGGCTATCTGCTGTGGCGCCTCATTACGTTTATTGCGCCGACCATTTTGGCTGCGCCCCTGCTGGGACTTAAGAGCGCCCACAACGAGAGCATCCATGCGCGCTGGGATCGTGTGATGCGCAAGCTCGGCCGCACGCCTCAGACGCCCTCTGCGCCCACGAAGCCGCACCCCACGAATGCTGTAACCGTTGATCCCAAGAAGCACGCTCAGAAGGCTTCTGGGACCGCTAAGCCGGCTCATAAAGCCTATGTGCGCCAGACAGGCGATGGTATTCGCGTATCTCCGTCGGCACTCAATAAGAAGAAGCATCTCAAGTCGCAGTAGGGCAGTCGTGCGTTCTTCATGATGCGGGGCATATTTGTGCTGTATGGGGGATAATCCTCTTACGTAGATTATCTCTCATCTGTTGATGAATGCTCGCATATCGAAGGGACACGCCCATGGCAACCAGCAAACCGCGTCTTGACCGCCGCATTGTTCGCAGCCGTAATGCCATCCTTTCTGCTTTCGAGCGCCTGCTCATGGAAAAGCCGCTGGCAGACATTACGGTGAGTGCCATCGCACGCGAGGCCAATGTCGACCGCAAAACCTTCTACGTGCACTTTGGCACGGTTGACGGCCTGCTCGATGCCATTGCCGTCGATGTGGTGGAGATGATTGTCGACTCGGTCGAGAAAACGCTTGCTTCCATGGACGGCGACACTAACGAGCGCGCCCTGGGCGCGGCGGCGACCTTCTTTAAAACCGTTAACGAGGCACTGTGTAACAACTTGGTGCTCAATCGTCAGCTGATCGAGAACATTCCGCTCGATGATTTTATGGCTCGTCTTCGTGCACCGCTGGAGCACGAGATTGCCGAGCGCGATCTGCTGCCCCAAGGTCTCAAGGACGAGATGTTCGACTACTATCTGGCGTTTTTGCTGTCGGGTATTATCGGTATCTATCGCACGTGGGCACTGTCTGACGGCTCGGTTCCTATCGAGCGTGTCTCTGAGGTCGCCAACGATCTGACTCTCAACGGTCTGTCGAGTCTGGAATCTCGCTTGGATTAGGCCTAGTTGGGCTCGTCGGCGTGGAAATACCTGTTCACGAGGTTCTTCGGCGCATTGTAGACCTCGCCGGCGTAGGAGCTATAGCCTGAGGATCCTTAAAAGAAAGTCCAGTTTATCCTTCCCACTCCAAATGGGAATCCTCCGATGCGCCTTCGCACGCACGCATGACCTCGATACCATGCGAGCGTGCGAACTCGATGAGCTCTGCGTTGCGGGCGTTTATGGTGCCGAAGGCGGCGGGGCACACGATAAGGCGCGCGCAGTGGACGAGGAGCTCTTTGGCGTGGGCTATGGTTTTATCCCCGATAGGCTCGAAGGCGCGCTCGGCCACGTATTCCGTCGCCAGGTCGCGCGCGAGCTCGCAGTCGATGTCCCCTTCGTGCAGAACGCCCGCGTAGAACGCCTTGCCCTGCCGGATGAGCTGGCGAAACACAGCCGACCCCGTACCTGCGCCGGCGATGACGAACGTGTGCGCATCGCCGTGCGGGCGCCCAATTTCCACGCTGCCGAAGCGCTCGTTGAAGGTGCCATGTTGAAGGCCGTAGAGCTCGCCAATCGTCTCGCGCGTGAATATGTCCTCGGGTGCGCCGGCGCGGAAGACCCGGCCGTCCTTCACGCAAATCACCTTGTCGGCGCTTTTCTGCGCGAGCTCGAGTTCGTGGATGGACATGATGACAGCCACATTCCGCGATTTCGCAAGGTGGCGAAGTATTCGTAGCAGGTCGATCTGGTAGCGGATATCGAGATACGACGTGGGCTCGTCGAGCACGAGCGCGCGCGGATCCTGCGCGATGGCGCGTGCGAGCATGACGCGCTGGCGTTGCCCGTCGCTTATCTGCATGAAGTCGCGCTCGGCAAGCTCTTCCACATGTGCGGTTTTCATGGCCTCGTCGACCCGATTATGGTCGTTGGGCGTGAGTGTGCCCATTCGCCCGGTGTAGGGATGCCTTCCCGCCTCTACGATATCGCGGCAGATGAGGAGCTCGGTCCGGGGGCGATCTGTCAGCATAACGGCAAGGTTCCTTGCGAACTCCGCCGTCTTCCATCGGGAAATCTCCCGCCCGTCGAGCTCGACCGCGCCGGCAAGCGGTGCCAGATGGCGTGTGATGGTTTTCAAGATGGTCGACTTGCCCGAGCCGTTCGGCCCGATGAGTGCCACGACGTCGCCCGCGCGAACCTCCAGATCGACGCCTTCGACTACGACCTTCTTGTCGTAGCCCGCCGACAGGTCGCTTATGCGGAAAAGCGGCGCTCCGTCAGCCTGCGTTTCGACCGGGGTTTCGAGGTTCGACTCCGCTCGAAGGAGGCGTTCCGCGCGCAGTTCCGCACGAGCCGAAAGTGCCTTCTGGCGCTTTCGTGCGAGCTCAGGACTGGCCAAGCATGGAATGTCCCCTCCGAGCGTTTTGGTCCGCGGCACGAATTCCCCCATCTACCTCACCCGCTTCTTCAACATGAGTGCGATAACCACCGGCGCGCCGAAGATAGCGGTGACGGCGCTGATGGAAAGCTCGACGGGAGAGAACAGCGTGCGCGCGATCAAATCGCAGCCCGCGCAGAAGATGGCGCCTCCCAAGAAGCACGCAGGAATCACGCGGATGGGCTTCGACGTCTTCAGCGCCGACTTCACGAGATGCGGAACCGCGATGCCTACGAACGACACCGGACCAGCGAACGCGGTCACGCAGGCGGAGAGTATGCTCGCTAGAAGGACGAGCACCACTCGGAAGCGTGCGACGTTCACGCCGACGCTTTTTGCGTAGGCTTCTCCCAGCTGGAAGGCGGAAAGGGGCTTCGATATCGCGAATACGCATGCGCTCACGGTAATCACCACGACCGCGATGACCGCGACGTCGTCCCAGCTCGAACCCGAGAAGCTACCCAAAGACCAGTTGTGCAGGTTCACGATGGACTGGTCGTCGGCGAAGGCGATGAGGAAGTTCGTCGCCGCCGAGCAGATGTATCCCACCATGACGCCCGCCACGATGAGCATGGCCATGGAACTTATGCGCCGTGCGATGAGGAGCACGAAGCCGATGGTGATAAGCGAGCCCAGAAACGCTGCGGCCACCATGGCCGGGGAGGACATGGCCTGGTTCGCGCCCAGAAGTACGATCATCGTAAGCGCGACGACGAACTTTGCGCCCGAGGAGACGCCCAAGATGAACGGGTCGGCGATGGGGTTGTTGAAAAACGTCTGCAGTAGGAACCCGGAAAGCGAAAGTGCCCCGCCGAGAAGCACGGCTGAAAGCACGCGCGGCAGGCGAATCTCCCAGATAACCTGGCTTTCCATGGAATTGGCCGCGCCGCCCGAAAGGATGCCGGGGATGTGGTCTGCGGGCACGAGCACGCTCCCGATGCACAGGTTGGCCCCGACGAGCACGATGAGGGCAACAGCGAGCAGCGCCGTCACGACGCGACACCGCGCGGCGCGCCCCGATTCGTCGTATGCCATGGAAAGTCGGCTTCTCATGGCGCTAGCCGAGCTTTCTCAGATAATGGAAGTCGCTCGCGTCATCGCCGGTGAACGCCCCGTGCAGCTCGTCGATAATGTCGGCGGTAGAAGTCATCTGCTGGTACATGTCGGCGCTTGTGACCCAGACGTTGCCGTTCTTCACGGCTTTGAACTGCGACAATAGCGCGTTTTTGCCTATGAAGTCGTTCAAGGTGGCAACCGATTCGTCGATGGTGCCGTTGTAGACGATGATGTCGGCATCCTTCGCCGTCGCGTAGAAGCGCTCCATTTCGAGCGTTACTGACGAACCTGACGTCGACGCCGTCTGCGCGTCATTGAGCGCGTAGCTGCCGCCTGCAAGCTCGATCATCTGCGCCACGTAGTCGCCCGCCCGCCGCGTGACGGCGGCCCCGTTCGAGTTAATGTAGAAATACGCCACGGTTTTATCTGACGACACGAGCCCCGACGTTTGCTCGACGCGGGCCTTCTGCTCGTTGAACAGGTGCGCGGCCTCGTCTTCCTTGTCGAACAGGACGCCGAAAAGCTTAATCCACTCGACGCGCCCGAGTGCTTCGGGCTCGCTCGACGACTGTTCGGTGAGCACGACGAGCCCGAGTTTCTGCAGCTTTTCCTTCACATCGGGTGTGTGGTTGATCATGGTGTTCTCGATGGCGAGCGTGCAGCCCGAGGCCGATATTCGCTCGTAGTCGGGCGCGCTGTACTTGCCGCCGTAGGCGATCGCCCCACTTTCGAGTGCGCTTTTGAAGCCCGCGACCGAGCAATCGTCGGCCTTCGTGCCCGACATGATGATATTGTCGTTCGCATCGAGCGCGTCGACCAGGCACATCGTCGCCGACGACACGAGGTACACCTTGTCGGCGGGGCGCCTTATGACCGCGATGTCGGAGCTCAACCCATCAGGTACCTTCGCATCTTGCGGCACCACGAGGAAGCGCTCCCCGTTCGAAATGCAGATAAGCCGCAGGCCGCCTTCGAACTCGTCGACAGTGAAGTGCTCGGCGTATTCAAGCTGAAGCGTCCCCGTCGGCTTCCAGCCGCAGCCCAAATCGGCGTTGTGGAAGTCGGCCGCGGCGCTTGAAGCCGTTCCCGCAGGGGAGCCGCCGCTTGCTTCGTCGCCCGATTTCTCCTTCATGGTGGATGAGTCGAAGTGGAGCGTGTAGTCGATGGTGTGCGGCGTCGACATGGCGACGGTCTCGGCCGACACGGCGATGTCCTCGTCGAGCGTGACGGGTATCTCGAACGTGGAGTTGCCGCCGTCGTTTACGGGCGCGTAGTCCACGCCGTCGACGGTCATCTTGTCGTAGTTCGAACTCGACCAGGTGATGGTCGCGGTGTAGGTGTCGCCATCCTTCACAATTGTGGTGGGCGAGGCGATGCTCGCACGCCCTGACCCACCGGAAAGCGAGACGCTCACAGTGTATTCCTGAGAGCCCGCCGTGCCACCGGTCGCGTTCGGGCTCGCACTGCACCCCGCGAAGGGAAGCGCGAGCAGGGCGACGAGAACGCAGGCGATCGCGCGCGCCGCGATGCTGTGGCGCTTCCTGTTTTCCCCCTTGGGAAGAATCGACCGCATGGCGTTACTTCAGTGCGTCGGCGCGCAGATCGACGCCGGCGGATTCGAACACGAGCGTGCGGTCGTACCACTGCTCTTTTCTAATACTCCACGCGGCGCAGGCGGTGTCCTCGTCGAGCGCTTCAACGGGCACGTCGTAGGTGTACTTGCCTTCCGCGTTTTCCACATAGGGGATGAAGTTGGCCTCGCTCGCGGCGGCAGCCTCGTCGCCCGTGCCCATGAAGAGCTTGCCGTAGCCCGTGCCGGAAAGTGTCATCACGCAGTGCATGGAGCCGTTTTCCACGATGAGCTGGGCGTCCACAATCCTGAACATGTTCGAGCTGGAATCTACGGTGATCGGATAGGTGCCGTCGGCCACCTTGTCGGCGGTGATGGGGGCAGCGCTTGCGTCCTCGGGCGCATCGGCCGCCTGTTCGGTTTTTTCCTGGGAATCGGCATCGCTTGCCTTAGCGCTGTCGATTGAATTTCCGCCGCAGCCGGCGAGCGAGAACGCGAAAAGCGCCGCCGACAGGGCGAAGGCGAGGGTTTTCTTCAACATGGAGGGGTTCCTTTCAATCGCTTCGACCGCCCGCGCCGTGCGGTGGGCGGGCGGGATGCGAATGCAACGGGCATGCGCCGTCAGTCGGGGAAGGCGCATGCCCGTTGCACGGGGACGCTACCGGCGCCCCCGTGCGCGGCGAGTTTACAGCTTGGCGATGGCGTCGTCCACGTGCGAGACGTAGATGTCGTCGACCGCGACGTTCTGTCCCAGACCCTGGAGCAGGCACGTCACTTCGAAGCCGGCGGCCACGAACTTCGCAGCCCAGCTGTCGGGGTCGGTCTCGTCTGCCATGTCGTTGTTCGCGTGGTCGCCCGCGACCACCATGAACGGCGCGAGCACGGCCTTCTTGTAGCCTGCGGCGCTCGCGGCGGCGATAACATCCTCGCAGGTCGGTTCAGCCTCGACGGTGCCGACGAAGAACTGCGTCAAGCCCTCGTTCTTGAACACTTCCTGCATCTTGGCATAGTCGGCGTTGGAATCGGCTTCGGTGCCGTGGCCCATGAGGCACAGCGCCGTCTTGCCGTCGTCGAAGGACGCCATGTTCTCCTTAATGGCTGCGGCCACCTTCTTGTAGTCGTCGTCGGAGGTGAGCAGCGGGTCGCCGAGCGAGATTTTGTCGAACTTGTCGGCGTACTTGTCGAGCTCGTCTTTCACGTCGGTGTATTCCAGGCCACCCATGAGATGCGTCGGCTGCACGACGATTTCCTTCACGCCGTCTTCCACGCAGCGGTCGAGCGCCTCGGTCATGTTGTCGATCGTGATGCCGTCGCGCTTCTTCAGCTTGTCGATGATGATCTGCGCGGTGAAGGCGCGGCGGATGTCGTAGTCCTGCCAGTACTTCTCGCGGATAGCGTCTTCGATGGCGCCGATGGTGATGTGGCGCGAGTCGTTGTAGCTCGTGCCGAAGCTCGTGACGAGGATGACCGGCTTTACGGCCTTCTCCTTTTCGCTCGATTTCTCGGAACTCGCGGAGGTGCTGGAGCAGCCCGCGAGTGCGACTCCGGCGAGCGCGACGGCTCCGGTTGCTGCGGCGCCCATGAAGCCGCGGCGTGACATCTGGTCGGACATGGTTTTTCCTTTCCTCGGTTTGCCGGTCCCCCGGCGACAGTTGCTTGTCGGCACAAGCGAAAGAAAAGCGCACCCCTCGGGGTTCACAAGGAGCTAACGCCACGGCGATGCCGTGAGGAAAAGGCGAAGCAGTCTGGCTTGGGGCGCGAGGCGGTTCGCCCGCGCGTCCTATACAGTAATGTCCCTTGCCCAGGATTCCCACCTGGTTCCCTCCGCAAGCCAGCGCGGGCTGTGCGGGCGCCGCGCCGGTCATTTCCTTTTATCCGATTGTCATATGCTCGTTGCCG
>CATZKS010000097.1 GCA_958421035.1 uncultured Collinsella sp.
ATGCGAACCTCCAGTCCGGACCGCCCCGCGGTCCAACTTTCTGTCCGCACCCCCTCCCACTCTGAAGCGAAATTCTGGGACGCAGTTTCCGGTTGAGGGCCGATCCGGAAACTGCGTCCCACTCCGGGACTGGATTCCGGGACGTAGTTTCCGCCGAGGGCTCCAAAGGGAAAACGCATCCCATTCTGAGCGCCAAATCCGGGACGCAGTTTCCGTATGCGGAGGCGCTCCAAACAAAAGGCCCCGGCTCGCGATGGAGCCGGGGCCAAAGGCGCAGCATATGCAGTTGATGTTGAGCGCGAACAGCTCGTCAGCAATGGCTGTCCGCGCCCTACCCTACCCGCGGTTGCGGACGCGGCTGTAGGGCGTATCCACCATGGGCAGATTTGGACGCAGCTTGCCGTCAAACGTGCGGTAGGCGTTCTGTACGGCGGGCGCCGTGGGGATCGTTGCGATCTCGCCGATGCCCTTGCCGCCGTATGCCACGGGCAGCAGTTCGTCCTTCTCCACGTAGATGGCGTGGATATCCGGAATCTCGGGCGCGCGGAACAACCCGAGCGTGCCGTACCTTGCCTGGGGCACGCAGTCCTTGAGCGGCCAGTCCTCGGTAAGCGCATAGCCCATACCCATGAGCACGCCGCCTTCGATCTGACCCTGGATGGAGATGGGGTTGACCACCTTGCCGGAATCGTGCGCAGCATAGACCTCGCTCACGCGGCCGTCATCGTCCAAAATGACCACATGCGTGGCAAAGCCGTAGCAGATGTGGCTCTTGGGGTTGGGAACATCCGCACCCAGCTTGTCGGTCGGCTCCAAGTACACGTAGCCAAACTCGCATCCCTCGAGTGCCTTGATGGCGGCCGCGGGATCCTGAGGATGCATACCCTGACCAGCGACGAGCTCCTGCGTGTGCAGCTGATAGGCGCGACCGTCGTCGTACTCAATCTTGACGCCGTCGCCATGTGCATTCACGGGAGCGGCGGGCGCAGACTTGCCGGCCTCGATGTCAAGCATGGCATCGCGCAGCAGGAAGGCGGCACCGCGCACGGCCTCGCCGGTCACGACCGTCTGACGCGAGCCAGACGTGGTGCCGGAGTCGGGAGCGTTCTCGGTGGAGCACTCGCCGTTGGCAATGCAGCGAAGCGGCAGACCGCAGGCCTCGGCAACGTCCTGCAAAAAGACGGTGTTGCAGCCCTGGCCGATGTCGGACGTGGCGGCATAGACCACGGCCACGCCGTTCTCGACGCGAATCTTGCAGCGGCCGGCGTCGGGCAGGCCAACGCCCACGCCAGCGTTCTTCATAGCGCAGGCAATGCCGGCGTGGCCGGGATGCGCGTAGTAGGCATCCTTGACCTCGAGCAGTGTCTCCTTAAGCGCCGTGGAGCAGTCGGCAATCTGGCCGTTGGGCAAAACCTCGCCCGGCTCGATGGCGTTACGGTAGCGGATCTCCCACGGATCCAGGCCGACCTTCTCTGCCAGCAAGTCGATCAGACTCTCGAGCGCAAACTCGGACTGGCAAACGCCAAAGCCGCGGTACGCGCCGGCGGGCGGGTTGTTGGTGTAGTAGCCAAAACCGCGAATGTCGGTGTTCTGGTACTTGTAGGGGCCGACGGCATGCGTGCAGGCGCGCTCGAGCACCGGGCCGCACAGCGACGCGTAGGCGCCGGTATCAAAGTTGATCTCGCAATCCAGACCGGTAAAGTTGCCCTCGGCGTCGCAACCCAGTGTAAAGGTACCGTCCATGGCATGGCGCTTGGGATGGAACGCGAGTGACTCGGCACGCGTGAGCTTGCACTTCACAGGACGCTGGAACTTATAGGCGGCGAGCGCGGCCAGATGCTGAATGGACACGTCCTCCTTGCCGCCAAAGCCGCCACCCACGAGCATGGTCTCTACAACCACACGCTCGGGCTCGTTGTCCCAGCCAAACATGTGGGCGCACTCTTTGCGCGTATCGTAGGCACCCTGGTCGGTCGACTGCACCTTGACGCCGTTCTTGTACGGGAAGGCGACGGCGCACTCGGGCTCCAAGAAGGCATGCTCGGTAAAGGGCGTGGTAAAGCGCTGCGTCACGGTGAATGCGCTTTCGGCCAGCGCCTTGGCGGCGTCGCCGCGCGTCACATGACGGCTCTGGCACACGTTGTCCTTGAGCTCCACCGTGTTGCCAAAGGCAAAGAAGCTGTCGTGCAGACGCGGGGCGTCGGCGGCCCTGGCCTCGACAATGTTGCGCACGGGCTCCAGAGGCTCGTAATCGATCTTGACGAGCTTCTTGGCCTTCTCGAGCGTCGCCTCGTCCTCGGCGACCACCAACACGATGGCGTCACCCACGCAGCGGGTGATATCGCCCTGGGCGATCATGACGTCCCAGTCCTGAATAAGGTGGCCGACCTGGTTGACCGGCACGTCCTCGGCGCGCAGGATGCCCACCACACCGGGCAGGGCCTCGGCCTTGGAGGTGTCGATGGAGAGCACACGGGCGCGCGGATACTTGGAGCGCACGGCGCTGGCATAGGTCAGGCCCGGCTGATCAAGCTCGTCGATATCATCGGGGTACTTGCCCTCACCGAGCACCTTCTTGCGCACGTCGATACGGAAGGCGCGCTTGCCCACGCCGTAGTCATCGCCGCGCTCCAGGTCCTCGTCGATCTGCTTTTCGCCACGGAGCACCGCAGCGGCCAGCGAGATGCCCTCGATAATCTTTTTGTAGCCGGTGCAGCGGCAGACGTTGCCGCGGATGGCGTACTTGATCTGCTCCTCGGTGGGCTCGGGATCCTCGGCGATGAGCGCCGCGCCCGCCATGACCATGCCGGGGATGCAAAAACCGCACTGCACGGCGCCCACGGCGCCAAAGGCGTACACAAAGGCCTCGCGCACGTCCTCGGGCAGGCCCTCGACGGTCACGATGTTGCGGCCGGCGGCAAGAGCGGTGGTCAGCACGCACGCCTTGACGGCCGCACCGTCCACATGGATGGTGCAGGTACCGCAGGCGCCCTCGGAGCAGCCGTCCTTGGCGGAGTGAATGTGCAGGTCGTCGCGCAGATAGCGCAGCAGCGGCTTGTTCTGAGTCGTCGTGCGCTCGACGCCGTTAACGGTAAAAGTGAATTCCTGTGCCATGGTGATTCCCTTCTACACGCCAGCGGCGATGCCGGTGCGGTCGTGGATGGCGCCATGAGGGCAGACGACGGCGCACATGCCGCACGACAGGCAGTCCACGCCGTCGATATGGGCGCAGTTGTCCTCGATGCGGATAGCGCCGGCAGGGCACTTTTTGGCGCACATACCGCAACCGATGCAGCTCGTGTCGCAGATCTTGCGCGCAATGGCGCCCTTATCGGTGTTGTTGCAGCGCACCAGAATGTTCTGGTAGCCGGGAACAAAGGCGATCACGCGCTGCGGGCACGCCATGCCGCACAGGCCACAGCCCGTGCACTTGGAGCGGTCCACGCGGGCGACGCCGTCGACCAGCGCAATGGCACCGTGGGGGCAGGCTGTGACGCAGGCGCCACAGCCAATGCAGCCTTCGCTGCAGCGGGCGTCGCCGCCTGCGGAGGCGCAACCGCTTCCGCAGGCAACGTAGGCCACATTATGTTGAATGGATTTGGCCATAAGAGACTCGCCTATTTCTTAAGAAGGTACGAATAGTTGTCGCGCACGGCCCTGATGGTCAGGCGGACGGCCTCGGGAAGACCGGTGTTGACGGCATCGACCGAGACGGTGCGGACCGTGCCGGCGACGCGGACCTTAAAGTGGTCCTCGCCCACGGCCAGGAAGCCCTCGTTCTCGGAGTTCTCCATGTCCTCCTCGCTCCAGAACAGGGTGAGCTTGTCCTTGTAGGGACGACCCTCCTGATAGGGGCAGAACACGGCACAGTTACCGCACTCGTTGCACATGCCGTCGACATGGACGACCTGATGCTTGGCCAGGCCCGGCACCTTAATTGCCACGTTGGCGCGGTTGGGGCACACGTCGCAGCAGACCTCGCACACCGAGCCGCAGCCCAGGCAGCGGGTCTTGGTGCAGTTGCGCTTGTCGCGGCACAGCGACCCCTTGCGCTCGTAGCAGGTGTCCTCGCGGCCGGCCTGCTCGTTGCAGTCGGCGTACTTGTTAAAGTCCACGCCGGCGATGGCACGGGCGACCTCGGCGGCGTCGGCGATGGCCTCGACCACGGTGGCAGGACCGCGGCGGCAGTCGCCCGCAGCCCAGACGCCCTCGACGCCGGTGGAGGTGGCGGCAAGGCGGCCGCGACGGTCGTGCTCAACGCCCGCGGCATCGTACAGGCTGGCATCGATGCCCTCGCCCACGGCGCAGATCACCGTGGTGGCGGGAAGCTCGACGGTCTCGCCCGTAGCGACGGGGCTACGACGGCCGCTTGCATCCGGCTCGCCAAGCTCCATAACATCGCAGGTCAGCACAGCGCCGTTGAGCGCCTTAGGCGCCAGCAACTCGCAGAACTCAACGCCGTCGGCAAGAGCAAGATCGAGCTCCTCCTCGTCGGCGGGCATCTGCTTCTTGGTGCGGCGATACACCAGGCGCACGTTCTTCACACCAGCCAGGCGCTTAGCCACGCGGGCCGCGTCCATGGCGGTGTTGCCGGCGCCAATGACTACGACGTCCTCGCCCAGCTCGAGCTTCTCGCCCTTCTTGGCGGCCTCGAGGAACTCCAGCACGTCAAGCTCGGCACCCTCGCCCAGGCCTGCAGAGCCAGGCATCCAGGCACCGGTGGCCACGACCACGTCGGTAAAGCCCTGGGCCTTGAGATCGTCGATGGACTCCACGCGGGCGTTGAGCTGCACCTTGGCGCCAAAGGCCAGGCAGAGCTCTGCGTCGTGGGAGATATCGTCGCTCGCAATGCGGAACTCAGGAATCACGTGACGGACCACGCCGCCGAGCGAATCGCGAGCCTCAAAGATGGTGACGGGCACGCCGGCGCGCGTCAGGAAGAACGCCGTCGCCAGGCCGGCCGGGCCGCCGCCGATAACGGCAACGTTGCGCTCGCCGTCGTTTGCGATGGCCTGGGCGCGTAGCTTGGGCAGCACGGCGGTCATGGCCTCGCGGGCGGCCTTGAGCTTGCTGGCGCGGATCTGGGCGCCCTCGGGCTCGTAGAACGCACGCTCGCAGGCACGGCCGCAGGGATGCGGGCAGATGGTGCCGGTAATGAACGGCAGGGCGTTGCGCTCGATGATGATGTTGAGTGCGTCCTCGTAGCGGCCCTCGTCAACGGCCGCCAGGTAGGCGGGAATATCCTGCTGGATGGGGCAGCTCGTGCGGCACGGCGTGGTAAAGCAGTCGGAAAGCGGGCTCTTGCCGGCGACCTTGCGGTCGGGCAGCGGGCGCAGCGGCTTCTTGTAGAGCGGGTTGGTGAGTGAGTCGGTCTGGATCGCAGTCACAGCCTCGAGAGAGACGCCCGCGAACGGCTTGCCATCCAGGTCGGTAAACTCGCCGGCCATCTGGCTAAAGCGCTCGTAGCCACCAGGCTTGAGCACGTCGGTCGCCAGGGTGACGGGCCAAATGCCGGCATCGTACAGGGCGCGGATGTTGTAGACCGTGGCACCGCCGGAGTAGCTGATGCGCAGCTTGCCATCGAACTGCTCGGTAATGCGACGGGCGGCCTCGATGGTCAGCGAGAACAGCGAACGGCCCGACATGTACATCTCGGTGGAGGGCAGCTCGTTCCTCGTCACGTCGACGGGGAACGTGTTGGTCAGCTTGACGCCAAACTCCAGGCCGCGCTCAGCGCACAGGGCAATCAGGCGCTCGAACATAGGCACGGCGTCGGCCCATTGCAGGTCCTCGCGGAAGTGCGTATCGTCGAAGACGATGTAGTCAAAGCCCAGCTCGTTGAGGCGCTGACGTGCAAACTCATAGCCCAACAGCGTGGGGTTGCACTTGATGTAGGTGTTGAGGCCCTTCTCGGTGATCAGATAGGTCGCGATGCGCTCGATCTCCGCCGGCGGGCAGCCGTGCAGGGTAGACTCGGTGATGGAGTTGGAGACGCGTGCCGGGATGGACTCGACAAACGCGGCGTCGACATGCTCAAACTTGTCCAGGTTGGCGAGCGCCCATGCGCGGCACTCGTTCCAGACGTCGGAGCCGCTGGCGTCCTTCATGCCCTCGATGTAGGCGTCGACCTTGGGGCTCTTAATGCCCTCCAGGTCATAGCCCACGGACATGTTGAAGACAAAGCCGTCCGGGCTGCCCAGGCCGTACTCGCGAGCGATCAGGTGGCAGGCAAACCATGCCTTCACGTACTCGGCAAAAGCCTGCGGAACCTCGAGCTCGGTCGACCACTCGCAGTTGTAGCACTCGTCCTGCGCCACAATGCAGGGCTTGTTGACGCACTTGGAGAGCTCCTCGCCGTCCATAACCTGAACGGTCTTGAGCTCAAAGAAGCGGGAACCGGCCACGTAGGATGCCACGATGTTCTGGGCCAGCTGCGTGTTGGGACCGGCGGCCGGGCCAAACGGAGTCTCGATGCGCTCGTCAAAAATGGGAAGCGCACCCTCCTGGTTGGTCGTGACCATCTTGCGCACGCCAAAGACGGCGCCCTGAGTCTTGTGCTCCTCGATGATCCAGTTCATCAGCTGCGAAAACGGGATCGGCCTCATGATGTCGCTCATAATGAGCTCCTCTCTGTAACGCCCGGCGAGACCGCGCGGCGGGCGCAAATACGGTGTAGCGCTAGCACAGCGCCGGCGACCCCGCGGAGGCCGCCTATACGCGCGTCGAACGCGGCGAAACATCCGACGCGCGTGAATCTACTTGTGAATTAGTAGGTGCGATCGTTGAGCGTGCTCCAGAGCTTCTTGGACTCGGCCATGGTCCACGCGTTGATCTTGTCCTCATCAATGCCAACGAACTCGCGATCCTTGTACAGGACGCGGCCGTTGATGATGGTGGTGCGGCAGTTTTTGCCCATCATGCCAAAGAGCATGTGGCCGTCGATATTCTCCTCGCTCAGCGGCGTAAAGGGCTTGTAGTCCATAACGATAACGTCGGCGGCAGCGCCGGCCTCGAGCACACCGAGCTTGCGATCGAAGTACTTGCTCGCCATCTTGGCGTTGTTCTCAAACAGCATCGTCATGGCCTCGCACCAGCCCACGTTGGGCATGGCGGCGTTGTGGCGCTGAATGATCAGGAAGACCTTAAGGCTCTCGAGCATATCGTGGGTGTAGGCGTCGGTGCCCATGCACACGGGAATGCCGCGGCGGAAGAACTCGAGCACGGGGGCGCAGCCCACGGCGTTGCCCATATTGGATTCGGGGTTGTTGACCAGCCAGGTGCCGGACTCCTTGACGATATCCATCTCGGCAGGCGTCACGTGGATGCAGTGGCCCAGCATGGTGTCGGGACCCAGCAGGTTGTGCTGCAGCAGGCGCTCGACGGGACTGATGCCGCCGCGGTTGAGGCGGGAATCCCACACGTCGTTCATGCCCTCGCACACGTGGATGTGGAAGCCGGTCAGGCCGTTGTTGGCCTCGGCCATCTTATCCATGGTCTCGTCCGAAAGCGTAAAGGTGGCGTGACCGCCAAACATGGCGGCGATCATGTGGTTGTCGTTATCGCGACGCTCCTTGGCGGCCCACTGGGCAAATTCGGCGTTCTCGGCAATGGCCTGGTCGCATTTTTCCTGGCCGCGGCGATCGGAGACCTCGTAGCACAGGCACGAACGCATGCCCAGCTCCTGAGCGGCGTCCTTAATGGTAAAGAGGCTACCCGGAATCTCGCAGAAGCTCGCGTGGTGATCGAAGATCGTGGTGACGCCATCGCGGATGGAGTCCAGAATCGTGGCATAGGCACTGGCCTTGGTGCCGTCGAGCGTCAGGTTGTCGTCGATCTTCCACCACTGCTGCTCAAGATTCTCCAGGAAGTTGGTGGGGTTGCAGCCCTTAATGGCAAGGCCGCGGGCCAGACCCGAGTAGATGTGGGTGTGGCAGTTGATGAGTCCGGGCATGATGAGGTTGCCCCGGGCGTCGACGTACTCGGCATCCGGGTACTTGGCCTTGAGCTCGCACTCGGGGCCCACTTCGACGATCGTATCTCCGTCAATGGCGACCGCACCGTTGGGGATGAACGGGGCCTGAGCGTTGCGGGTAAAGACGGAACCGTTAGCGACCAGAAGCATGGATGCTCCCTTCGACATCAGAGGCGGGGTTTGACACCTCTGACATGGCGG
>CATZKS010000098.1 GCA_958421035.1 uncultured Collinsella sp.
TCAAACAAGACATAGGCAGAGCAGCCCAACCATGACAAATACTTGCCTTGACGCGACAGTTCGCCCGACCCCTGAACATACCGGCCGGGACCGCCGTAAACCACAGGAAGCGCCATACGAGAATCCGCCCTTCATCAAACAACGATTGGTGCAAAGTAACCTGACCCCTTTGCACCATAGCAAAAAGGGGCAAAGCCATCTGTTGGCTTTGCCCCTTCCTTAGCTTGATTTACTCATCCATGAGATAGTAGTGACCCAGTGCGTCGGCACCCAGAATGGCGTTTGCAACCATCTCGGGCGTCACCTCAAACGGCATGTTGCACATGGTGTCATCGGGTGCGCAGGCGGCCTCGGCAACAATCATGGCCTGCTCGCGCGTAAGCTCGGCAACGCCAAGTTCCTTCATCGTGACCGGCAGGCCCAGCTCAATGCAGAAGCCCAAGACTTCCTCGAGTTTCTCAGTCGGAGCATCCTCGAGTACCAGCTGGACGATAGTGCCAAAGGCGACCTTCTCGCCGTGATACATGCCGTGGCACTCGGGCAGCATCGTCAGGCCATTGTGGATGGCATGAGCAGCAGCAAGGCCCGAGCTCTCAAAGCCGATGCCGGAGAGCAGCGTGTTTGCCTCGATGATATGCTCGACGGCAGGCGTGAGCGCACCCTTCTCCAGCGCGACCTTGGCCTTAACGCCATCGGCCATAAGCGTCTCGTAGCAGAGCTTGGCAAGCGCCAGACCGGCCATGCCGCCCTTGCCGCCAGCGCAGGTGCCGCCGTCGGCATCGTGCGTTGCCTGGGCCTCGAAATAGGTTGCGAGCGCATCGCCCATGCCGGAAACCGTCAGGCGCACCGGGCTCGCCGCGATAACCGTCGTATCCATAAGGACAATATTGGGGTTTGCCTTAAGGAAGAGGTACTTGTCGAACTGGCCGTCATCGGTATAAAGCACCGAAAGCGCCGAACACGGGGCATCGGTCGAAGCAATGGTGGGGCAAATGATAACCGGGGACTCCAGGTAGTAGGCGACGGCCTTCGCGGTGTCGAGGATCTTGCCGCCACCGACGCCGACGACGATATCGCAACCGTTGTCGCGAGCGAGCGCAACCAGGCGATCGACCTCGCCCTTGGAGCACTCGCCGTTAAAATCCTCAAACAGCAGCTCGGCCTTAGCCTCGGCAAAGCCGCCCTCGATCTTGGCACCGACGCGCTTCTTGCCCGAAGGCGTCACGATGACGAGGGCCTTAGCGCCGAGCGGCTCGACATAGGAGCCGAGCTTGGCCAGCTCGTCCGGACCCTGGATGTACTTGCTGGGGCTATTGAAAATTGCAGCCATAACTATCCCATTCTCTAAAAGAAAAAAGAAAGGGGCTCCGTACAGATACGTGCGGAGCCCCTCGTTACGATAACAAGAGTCGATTAGAAATCGATGTCGGTGTCGTAGTAGCAGGCCTTGAGGATCTTCTCGAAGTCGGCAGCCTTGGTCTCACGCGGGTTCTCGGGCGTGCAGGCGTCCTGCTCGGCGTTCGCGGCAATCTCGGGCAGCTTGGCGAGGAACTCCTCCTCGGAAACCATCTGCGGGTTCTCGGCGTCGACCTTCACGCCACCATTCGCGTAATCCTTGATGGACTGCGGAATGTTGAGCTGGTCGTTGAGGTCGCGGATCTTCTGGACGAGCGCAGCGATGAGCTCCTCGTTGGTCTCGCCGGGAAGGTGCAGGATCTCCTTGGCCACGTAAGCGTAACGCTCGGCAGCACGGGGATCCTTGGAGTTCCACTGGATGACCTTGCCCAGGTACATGGCGTTAGCGGCACCGTGGATGATGTGGCCGTTCTCGAAGGCAGCACCGGTCTTGTGAGCCATGGAGTGAACGATGCCGAGCAGGCCCGAGGAGAAGGCGATACCGGCGATGCACTGAGCCTCGTGCATGTGCTGACGGGCCTCATGGTCGCCAGCATAGGACTTGGGCAGCCACTCGACGATCTCGCGGATGCCGTGCAGAGCGTTGGCGTCGGTGAACATAGAGGCGCAGGTGGAAACGTAGGCCTCCATGCAGTGGGTCAGAGCATCCATGCCGGTGTGAGCGCACAGCTTGGCGGGCATGGTGTAGGTGAGCTCGGGGTCGACGATGGCGACATCAGGGGTGATGTTGAAGTCGGCCAGCGGGTACTTGATGCCCTTTTCGTAATCCGTGATGACGGAGAATGCGGTGACCTCGGTAGCAGTGCCGGAGGTAGAGGAAATGGCGCAGAAGTGAGCCTTCTGACGCAGCTCGGGGAAGCTGAACGGCTGGATAATGTTGTCGAAGGACTCCTCGGGATACTCGTAGAAGACCCACATGGCCTTAGCGGCATCGATGGGCGAACCGCCGCCGATAGCAACAATCCAGTCGGGCTCGAAGTCGCGCATAGCGGCTGCGCCCTTCATGACGGTCTCGATGGAGGGATCGGACTCGACGCCCTCGAACAGCTTGACCTCCATGCCGGCCTCTTTGAGGTCGGCCTCAACGTCCTGCAGGAACCCGCCGCGGCGCATAGAGCTGCCGCCAGAAACGATGATGGCCTTCTTACCCTTGAGGTTCTTCACCTCGTGGCGAGCGCCCTCACCAAAGTACAGATCGCGAGGATTGGTAAAACGTCCCATACTGTGCCTCCTAAACAAGCCCCTCTTAGACTTGCGTATATAACGGAGCACCCAATTGGCTCCGTTAGGACCGGTTTGCGCGTTGCCGGCGATGACAATGCGCGATGTCTAAACGTCTCAACGCTCAGACAAACACTATTTTACCGTTCTGGTTGGTCAGTTATTCACCTAAAGCCGCCAATGATGAAACGTTTTTTCTATCCCTGAAGACCCTTGTGCGGCATCCATACTCCCAAGCTGGGCAAACGTTTTATCAAGGTTGACTACATATCCCGGGCAGGACCGTGCCCCTCCAAAATATGCACCGTTCGCCGCCAAAAATCGACCGTTTGCGGCACCGTGATACCACTCGGTCGTCCAAGGTGCCGACATTTGTGCGACATCCGTCTTCGTGGTGCAAAGGTGCAAGTCCAAGTGCGGCACCCCCGGTGTGCCACATGCGGGTAAACTAGAACCTTATATAGAAACATTTGAACCCTAACCGCAGCAAAGGAGGCCCCATGGCATTCGATCCCATTCAAGAGGATTGCCATCGCCTCGTTCTTGAGGCCTTGCGCCGCGACAATATCCCGCTCACCGACGGTGCCGCCGTAGAGCGTCTGATGGAACAATTCACCCGCAACCCCGCACCGCTCATCGTGCACGACCGCGACCGCGCCGGGCACCTCATTGCCAAGGTGGTCGAGGCTGTCGACTACCGCATTCCCTTTATCCCTGACGATACCCAGGCAGAGCAAGAAGAGGCAGCTGCCGAGAACATGCTCCGCGAGGCAGCCGCGCTCGACCCGACCAACTGGGACGCTCAGCGCATGCTGACCGCCCTCACCGCCGGCTCCAACGAGGAATACGTGCAGTATCTGGTGTCCAAGTGCGACGAAGTGGAGCACGATCTGGCGCTCAAGACCGCCTCGGCGCAGGACCCCTACGAGCGTGAGGCCGCAGGCGACCTTATGCGCCGCCCCTACCTGCGCTGGCTTGCCGCCTTGGCATCGCGCGCGCTCATTAGCGGACGCTACCGCATGTCGCTCGAAGCCGCGAATCGCAGCTTGGACTTTGCGCCCAACGACCCCGCTGGTGTCCGCCACACCGCGATGCTCGCTATGGCAAAGCTCGAATACCCCGCCGAGGAGCTCAAGCGATTTCGCTCTGCCCACTCCGTCCCCTATCTCGCCAGCACGCCGCTGCGTCGTCGTCCCAAGGACGCGGAGCGCGACTTGGACCCATGGACGCTCATCGCGCTGATGAGCGCTGCCTGGCGCGAGCTGGACTACGAGGGCGCCGAGCACTATTTGCGCATCCTCGCACGCTCGTGCCCGCACGCGGCCGAGGCGCTCTACTTCCAAACCGAGTTTCCCGATGGCGTCTATGCCCGCGTCAACGTGGGTGTGGGCTCCACCGACGAGCTCGTCCTTGCGCTGTCCGAGGCGACGCCGGTACTGCAGGAGGGCCTGGGCGCCCCCGACAACGCCAGCTTCGCCGCCTGGGTCGCTACCAACGATATCGTGCGTTCCCAAATCGATGAGCGCATACTGCGGGCGGCCGAGCAGGGTTTGCCGTTTAAGGGAGGAGACCTCTAATGGATCCGAGCGTCTACATCCCCGCCTACCTGGAGCGCACCTATCTGGCGTCGCACCCCGAACTCACCGATGCAGCACGCGAGCTTGTCCATAACGACGTGAGCGTCAACCCTCATAAGTATGCGCAGACCGAGCATGCTCAGGCACTGCTGTCCTACGCCGGTGTTCATCGCCACCTGCTCGACGAGCTCCATCGCATCGAGGATATGGGCAGCGACGAGGAGTTCGAGCAGACGCGCAATCGTCTGTTCGACGACATGCGCGATGAGCTGCTCAAGATTGTCCGCGTCGATGCGCTGGCCGTCGATGCCCAGCTGCTCGCCATCATTTTGGCGGACACGCCCGTTGACGCCTGCCTGGGCGACCTGATGAAGCTCGAGGCGACCACGACCGATTACCTGCAGCAAAGTGTGCCCGGGTTCGATATGGAGGCCCCACACTACTGGGCCAACAAAGTTTTGACGGACGGCGTGACGGCGGCAGATCTCACCGTGAACGAGCCGGCACTTATCGGGTGGCTCCACACGCTCGAGGCCATCTCGCAGCTGTGCATGGCGAGCGCCCGCTACCGTGCTGCCGCCAACTACGCCCGCCGCGTCCTTAAGGCGGAAGGCTACCCCACCCGAGCCGCAGGCACCGTGTTGCTCGCCCTCGCTCGCCTGGAAGACCAGGACGGCTTTTTTGCCCTGGCTCACCAGCTCGAGGAAGAGATCGGGGCTGATGCACTCGAGAACTCCCCCTGGTACCTGCTCGCCCGCACCATCCTCTTGTTCAAAACGAACAAGATGCGTCCGGCGGTGCGTGCGCTGCGTGAGTTCGCTAACCGCTGCGAGGGCGGCGCATTCTTCTTGCTGAATCCCATGTACCAGACACCGTACCTTCCCTGCCGACCCGAGCCGCGCGACCCCTGGGACCTCTCGCACCAGGCGGTTTGGGAAGCCGACGGCATTATCTCGGACACCCCCGACTTTGCCCCCTGGGCCAACGCCTGCGAAGATGTATCGCAGCTTGCCCAGGAATTTGCGCGCCGCTACGGATTTTAGTGACGCACTCGACCCGACCATGTCGTTTACGTTAGGAACGGTTTCATGAATCTCCGCTCATCTCTTGCCTGCACCTCGAGCGATATCGCTCGCTGGGGACTGCGCTCTGTCCTCAAACGCCAGGGCGGCGTACTCCCCGGCCGCATCGCCATGAAGATCGATCCCGAGTTGCTGAGCGACCTCGCTGGCCTTGTCGACCGCAGCGTGGTGATTACGGGTACTAATGGCAAGACCACCACCTCCAACCTCATCGCCGACGCCGTTGCCGCCAGCGGCGCCACCGTGGTATGCAACCGCGCCGGCAACAACATGGAGCCGGGCGTGGTGGGTGCGCTGCTCGAGGCCCGCAGTGGCCTTAAGCACACCAGCAGCGGCAAGCGCGTGGGCGTTTTTGAGTGTGACGAGCTCTACACCGTACGCGTTCTGCCCAAGCTCAAGCCGACGTACTTTGTGCTGCTCAACCTGTTCCGCGACCAGCTGGATCGCTATGGCGAGATCGACCATACCCAAGACGTCATCGCCCATGCGTTGGAGCTCTCTCCGACGACAACGCTCATCTACAACGCCGACGACCCGTTGTGTGCCTCGATTGCCGCGCGCGTTCCCAACGCGAGTATTGCCTTTGGCATCGACGGCGCCACCAACACCGAGTCCGACCGCATTAGCGACTCACGTTTTTGCTCACAGTGCAACGCGCCGCTGGAGTATGACTACGTGCAATACGGCCAGCTCGGCGCCTACCATTGCCCCTCGTGCGGCTGGGCCCGCCCTGCGCTTGTCCGTCGCGTGACGGACGTGAAGCTCGGCTGCGACGGCTACGGCTTCGACCTGGTCTTTGGATCTGCGCCCGACGCGGCTGCCGTACACATCGCCACACGCTACAACGGCCTGTACATGGTCTACAACGTTGCCGCTGCATTCTTTGCCGCACATGAGTTAGGCGTGGATACGGCGCACCTGCAGCCCACGCTCGACGCCTACGTCCCCGCCGGCGGACGCATGGGCCGCTGGGATATCGCCGGCCGCACCATCGAGGCCAACCTGGCTAAGAATCCCGTAGGCTTCGATCGACAAATCCAGTCCATCAAGACGGCAGGCGGCAGACTCTGCGCTTTCTTCCTCAACGACAACGACGCCGACGGCCACGATGTATCGTGGATCTACGACGTCGACTTTGAGCGCATCGCCGACACGCCGGGTCTTGTCGCCTTTGCCGGAGGCACGCGCGCGCACGACATGCAGGTGCGCCTCAAGTACGCCGGCATCGATGCCGCGATTATCTCGGACGTCGCGCAGGCAATTGGCGCCGTGGCAGACGAGGCCGCCGATGACACCTTCTACGCCGTCGCCAACTACACGGCCTTCCCGCCGCTGGTCAAGGAGCTCGACGGGCTGAAAGGCGCCACCGCCGACGCTGTTGCTGGGCGCGCCGTAGCCCGTGCCGACGGCAGCGCTCTTCCTGTCGGTATCGCGCCAGTCGAGCTTTCGCGCCCGCTGCGCATCGTCTACCTGTATCCCGATGCCCTTAACCTCTACGGCGACGGCGGCAACGTCATCGCCCTCGAGCGCCGCTGCGCCTGGCGTGGCATTCCCGTGCGCGTGGACGAGGTCCGTATGGGCGAAACGCTTGATTTGACCGATGCCGATATCGTCATGATGGGTGGCGGCTCCGACCGCGACCAGCTAGCCGTGGCACACGAGCTGCTCGCCCAAAAAGACAAGGTCGCGGCCTATGTTGAGGATGGCGGCTCGCTGCTTGCCATCTGTGGCAGCTATCAGCTGCTCGGCCGTTCGTACTATATGGGCGAAAATCGCATCGAGGGCCTGGGCGTCATTGCCGCCGAAACCGTACGTGGCTCCGATCGCCTGATCGGCAACGTAGCCGTCAAAACCGATCTGGCACCTGAGCCCTTTGTGGGATTCGAGAACCATGGAGGTCGCACCCTGCTCGACGCGGAGGCAACGCCGCTCGGAACGTCCGTCGTCGCGGGCACCGGCAACAACGGCGACGATGGCCTTGAGGGTCTGATCTACAAGGGCGTCATCGGCACGTACCTGCACGGGCCGGCGCTGCCCAAAAACCCCGAACTCCCCGACTGGCTGATCGCCCATGCCCTCGAGCGCCGCGGCGATGCGCAGGCCACGGCCCTGCTGCCGCTCAAAACCCTCGACGACACCTACGAGCACGCCGCCCACGACGCCGCCATGAAGCTCCTCCCCTAGCACCTCACCACCACAAAGGGGACAGGCACCTTTGTGGTGGTTTTGACCCATCCCAGCGATTTGTCACAATCTGTAACATCTAGACCGTTAAAAGTCGTCTTACTGTTACAGAATGAGATGTTCGTCCCGACGCCCGCCTTTTGTCTCGATCTGTAACAGATAGAGCCGATTTGCCCGCCCAGATGTTACAGATTGAGATATTTGAAGATCGGGATAGAGAGCCAGCTCCTATGTGGTGGTTTTCCAGTTTGCCAACGATATACGCGCCGGCAAAAAAGTCTGCTATACTCTTTCCCGCTGTCCCCATCGTCTAGCGGCCAAGGACGCCACCCTTTCAAGGTGGATATCGCGGGTTCGAATCCCGCTGGGGGCACCATTTAAATTAAGAAGCCCGTTACCCCCGCGGTGACGGGCTTTTTACTACCGATATGCCGGGATTCGAACCCGGCAGGGTGCGGATCCCGGCATCATCGCAAGGCCTGTGGTCAAAAAATGGCAAATATGAGTACTGTTACCATTTTAGTTACAGAGATTTCATGCCTTCAGAAGGCGATTTAGCCGTCAGGCGTCCTACGGCGGGTAGCG
>CATZKS010000099.1 GCA_958421035.1 uncultured Collinsella sp.
GGACTTGCAGCGACGGACCTCAGGACACTCTTACACCACGTCTGCGCGCGCGACCCTACGGCGGAAAAATTGCAGACGTTTATCGGCTAAGTACTTGGGCATATGTTGCGTAACACTACATATTTTGCAAATAAATAATGTTACAGGACTTGTGACAGTACTCATATTTGACGTTTTTTGCCCATAGCCCTTTATACCTAGGCAAATCGGCGGCAAAACGGGCTTCAAAGCGTCCTTCGCAAACAAAAACCGGGGCCCGCATGATGCGGACCCCGGCTCAATACCGTGACGATATGTCAGTTACGCCCTACACGTAGAACAGGATGTCGTCGTAGGTCGGGACCGGCCAGTAGTCGGCTGCCACGATCTCCTCCATGGCGTCCACGGCGGCACGCAGCGCATCCATAGCGGGAACGACCTCGTGCGCGTACACGTTGGCCTGCTCCTGGCCATCGAGGGCCTCAGCCTTCTGATGCACGGCGTCAAGCGCCTTGATGGAGTCGTTGATGGTGGTGATACCGTTGCAGAGCTTGTTGAGCGTGTTCTGCTCGCACTGCATGGCGGCCTCGGCACCGGCGGCACGAATAGTCTCAAGGCCCTTAGCGACCTTGGTGGCATAGGCGGTAATGACCGGGCGATAGGTACGACGCGCCTCGCGAACCATCGTTGTGGCCTCGATGTTCATGAGCTTGTTGTACTTCTCGAGCTTGCAGTCGTAGCGGCACTGGGCCTCGGCCTTGGTCAGGACACCCGTCTCCTCAAAGAGCGCAATGGCCTTATCGGAAACAAAGGCGGGCAGGGCGTCGGCCGTGGTCTTGTTGTTGGCAAGACCGCGCTTCTCGGCCTCAACGGGCCACTCGTCGGAGTAGCCGTCACCGGAGAAAAGGATGCGCTGGTGGTCGGTCAGGACCTTCTTGCAGTACTCGAGCGCGGCGTCCTGGAACTCATCCTCGGGCGTACCCTCAAGCGCGTCGGCGAAGGACTTGAGCGACTTGGCCACGGCGGCATCGAGCACCAGGTTGGAGTCGGAAACGTTCTGCTCGGAACCGCAGGCACGGAACTCGAACTTGTTGCCGGTGAAGGCAAACGGGGAGGTGCGGTTGCGGTCGGTGTTGTCCTGCATCAGCTTGGGCAGGGTATCGGCGCCCAGGTCGAGCACGCCGCGCGTGGCATGGACGGAAGCCTTGCCATCGATGATCTTCTCGACGACCTCGGTAAGCTGGTCGCCCAGGAAGATGGACATAATCGCCGGAGGAGCCTCGTTGGCGCCCAGACGATGGTCGTTGCCGGCCGAGGCAACGGAGGCACGCAGGAGCTCCTGATAGTTATCAACGGCCTCGATCACCGCGGTGAGGAAGACGATGAACTGCAGGTTGTCGAGCGGGGTGTCGCCCGGATCGAGCAGATTCTCGGACTCGGTGCCAAGCGACCAGTTGTTGTGCTTGCCCGAACCGTTAATGCCCTCGAAGGGCTTCTCGTGCAGCAGGCAGACCAAGTCGTGGCGGGAGGCGATGAGCTTCATCTTCTCCATCATGACCAGATTCTGGTCGATGGCCTCGTTGACTTCGCCATAGACGGGGGCGAGCTCATGCTGGCAGGGAGCAACCTCGTTGTGCTTGGTCTTGGCGGGAATGCCAAGCGCCCACAGTTCATCGTCCAGGTCCTTCATATAGGCCGAGACGGTGGGGCGGATAGCGCCAAAGTAGTGCTCCTCGAGCTCCTGGCCCTTGCAGGGAGCAGCACCAAAGAGGGTGCGGCCGGTGATGACCAGGTCCTTGCGCTTGCGATAGGCGTCCTTCTTGATCAGGAAGTACTCCTGCTCGTCGCCCACGGAAGGAACGACCTTCTTGGGGGTCTTGCCAAACAGCGCCAAAACGCGCTTAGACTCACGCGAGAGCGCGGTCATGGAGCGCAGCAGCGGGGTCTTCTTGTCCAGGGCCTCGCCCGTGTAGGAGCAGAAAGCCGTGGGGATGCACAGGACATCGTCCTTGATAAAGGCGGGGCTGGTGGGATCCCAAGCGGTGTAGCCACGGGCCTCGAAGGTAGCGCGCAGGCCGCCGTTGGGGAAGCTCGAGGCATCCGGCTCGCCCTGGATGAGGTTCTTGCCCGTAAACTTGGTAATGGCGGTGCCGTCGTGATTGGGCTCCAGGAAGCTGTCGTGCTTCTCGGAAGTAATGCCCGAAAGCGGCTGGAACCAGTGCGCGTAGTGCGTCGCGCCCTTGGAGATGGCCCAGACCTTCATGGCGTGGGCAACGGCGTTGGCCACATCCAGGTCGAGCGGCTCACCGCCCTCGAGGGTTGCAGCAAGGCGCTTCCAAATGTCCTTGGGGAGGTAGTCCTTCATGACTTCCTCAGAGAACACCATGGTCCCGAAGCGGTCAGTAAGTTCGGCCATACGGAACTCCCTTCGTATCGGCACCGCGTGAGAAGCGGTGTTGATTACTAACGAACGAGTCATAGCTTAGACTCGCCGTGTTTCCGCGACATTACCGTTATGTTGCTGTCGCGAAACCAATCAATGAGGTTACCCTATCGAGGCGGCGTTGCCACCCTCAACAGCCAATCAACTGCATAAATTGCAGACCTCTCCCCATGGTTTAAGGGTAGCCAATTTGGGACGGGGCTTTATTAACTGGTATTTCGCATCAGATACCATTCAATATGGCCCCATCCTACATTGACTGCCCTGTTATAGGAAATGACGATAGCGAAGCATTTTCGATTGGTATCACCAAATCGCGAGAGAAATTCCATCTTGGCGCAGTGGTGCTGTAGAATCCTTGCAACAAAACATCGCACCTAGGCATCTAAAGGAGCACGATATGCGCGTCGACGAGGTTTTTAAGCAGGCAGCATCCCAGGGCACCGCGCCCATTTCGTTTGAGATGTTCCCGCCCAAGGGCGAGCTGACCCTCGACACGGCTCGCGAGGTGGCAGGCAATCTGTGCAAGCTTTCGCCGAGCTTTGTCTCGGTCACCTGCTCGGCCGGCGGCTCGGGCAACGGTGCCACCACCGCCCCCATCGCGCATATGATTACGAGCGAATTCGATACGCCCTCGGTGGCGCACCTCACCTGCGTTGGCCGCACCCACGCCGACATCGCCGCCAAGATCGACGAGTATCGCACCGCCGGCGTTGAAAACATCCTGGCCCTGCGTGGTGATCTTCCCGCTGGCGCGACCGAGGACGACAAGCCCGCCTCCGACTACGCCTACGCCCGTGACCTTATCCCTGAGCTCGTCGACGCCGGCTTTTGCGTGGGCGCCGCAGCCTACCCCGAGGGCCACATTGCCTGTGAGGATCTCAACGCTTCGGTCGAATACCTCAAGCAAAAACAGGACGCCGGCGCGAGCTTCTTTGTGACGCAGCTCTTCTTTGATAACGAGTGCTTCTACCGTTTTCGCGAGCTTGCCGACAAGGCCGGCATCACCGTGCCCATTACCGCGGGCATCATGCCGTTTATGGGCAAGTCGCAGATCAGCCGCATGGTCTTTATGTGCGGCGCGTCGCTGCCCTCCCCCGTCATCAAGATCCTCGCCAAGTACGAGAACGACCCCGAGAGCCTGCAGGCAGCCGGTGTAGATTATGCCGCCCATCAGCTTTGCGACCTCAAGGAGCACGGTGCCGACGGTCTGCACCTGTACACTATGAACCGTCCTGCAATCGCCGCGACCATTATGGAGCGCCTGGGGTAATGGAAAAACCGCACATCGATACAGCTTTTGGTGAAGTGCCGGCCGATCTTGCGTCGCCGGCGCTCTACCGTATCGATGCCGCCCATCGCCCCCGCGTCGACCGTGCCGAAATGCTGCGCTACCTGGGCTACGGCGGTCAGCAGATTGAGCCCGAGCTGTCGCAGCGTATTGAGCTTGTCGTTGAGCGTCTGGAACTGGACATTGAGCCCCGTGGCGTGCGCCGCGTTTTTGCCGTCGATGCCACGGGCGTCGATGAGCAGGGAGAGCCCAGCATCCGTCTGGTCGGCACCAACGTTGAGCTGCGCGGTCGCGATATCTATCGCCATCTCAAAGACGCCCGCTTTGCCGCACTCATGGTATGCACCCTCGGCATGGACGCTGAGCGTCGCCTGCGCACCACGGGAGCCCAGCAACCCCTTGAGGGAGCCGTGCTCGACGCTGCATGCTCTGCCTATGTAGAAGCCGCCGTCGAGCAGATGGACCAGCAGGTCAAGGCTGTGGCCGCCGCACACGGACTCGCCGGTAACTGGCGCTTCAGCCCCGGCTACGGCGACTGCCCGCTTACGGCCCAGCACTCAATCGTGGCTGCGCTCAACGCCACGCGGCTCATCGGGCTTACCGTCACACCTACCAGCCTGCTCATGCCCACCAAGAGTGTGACCGCAGTGATCGGTCTCTTTGACGGCGAGGTCCACGACGCCCAGAGCCGCCCCACCTGCAATATCTGCCGCATGCGCGAGCACTGCCGCTTCCGCGCCGCCCACACCACCTGCTATTCCAGCCATTAGGAGCCCTCGATGTTTACTCCGCTTATCACCCATGATTCCGACGGTACCGCGCTGGCAGCGCCCGTCAATACTGCGCGTTGTAACGGCGCCACGTACAAGACGTGCACGATCGGTGACCTTCGCATTAAGGACGATCGCCTGCGCGCCGCCATCGAGGGCACGGGACATCTCCTGTTCGACGGCGGCATGGGCACCATGCTGCAGGCGGCCGGCATGAAGGCTGGCGCCCTGCCCGAGCTGCTCAACTTTGAGGAGCCCCAGGTCATTACCGTTATTCAGCGTCAGTACGTCGAGGCCGGCTGCGACGTGATCACCGCCAACACCTTTGGTGCCAACGCCCACAAGCTCGACGGTGCCGCCACCGTGGCAGATGTCTTTGCCTCCGCCGTCGCCTGCGCCCGCGCGGCCGGCGCCCACTACGTCGCCGGCGATATCGGTCCCATCGGCGCGCTGCTTCGCCCCTTGGGCACCCTGAGCTTCGACGAGGCCTATGACCTCTTTGCCGAGGAAGTGCGTGCCGGCGTCGATGCGGGTGTGGACCTCTTTATTATCGAGACCATGACTGACCTTGCCGAGATCAAGGCGGCGGTCCTCGCCTGCCGCGAGAACTCCGACCTGCCCGTCTTTGCCACCATGACCTTTGAGGAAGACGGCCGTACCTTCCTGGGAACGAGCCCCGAGGTCGCCGCCATCACCCTCGACGCCATCGGCGCCGACGTCCTGGGCATCAACTGCAGCCAGGGCCCGGCCGAGCTCCGAGGACTCGCCGCGCGTATGCTCACCGTCACCGACAAGCCCGTTATGGTGCAGGCCAATGCGGGACTGCCCCGCGTGGACGATGACGGCAATACCGTCTTTGACATCCAGGCACCCGAATACGCCGAGGCCGTCGCCGGCATGATTGAGGACGGCGTGAGCGTCGTGGGTGGCTGCTGTGGCACCACGCCCACGCACATGGCGGCACTTCGCACCCTCATCGACAACCACACGCCCAGCCCGCGTCACCGCAAGCCCAGTATGTCGGTCACGAGCGCCCAGACGGTCGTGGACCTCCCCTGCGACGGCCACAAGATCGCCGTCATCGGCGAGCGCATCAATCCCACCGGCAAAAAGCGCCTGCAACAGGCCCTGCGCGACGGCGACCTAGACTACGTCGTGAGCCAGGGCATCAGCCAGCAGGAACAGGGCGCCGACATCCTGGACGTCAACGTAGGCCTGCCCGAGATCGACGAGGTCAAGATCATCCAGCAGGCGACCGAGCAGCTCCAGGGCTCCACGCTGCTGCCGCTGCAGATCGACTCCACCGACCCCGCAGCCGTCGAGGCAGCCGTGCGCCGCTACGCCGGCAAGCCCATCATCAACTCGGTCAATGGCAAACGGCAAATCATGGACGAGATTTTTCCCCTAGTCGCCCACTACGGCACCAACGTTGTCGGCCTCACGCTCGACGAAGACGGCATCCCCGATACCGCCGAGGCTCGCTTCGCCATCGCCGAGCGCATCGTAACCGAGGCTGCGCGCTACGGTATCGGACCGGACCGCATCCTCATCGACTGCCTGGTCATGACCGCCTCGACCAATCAACGCCAGGCCGAACAGATTCTGCGCGCCATGTCCCTGTGCAAGGAACGCCTGGGCGTCAAGTGCGCGCTCGGCGTGTCGAACATCAGCTTTGGCCTGCCTGCCCGCCCGCTGCTGGGCTCGGTCTTTTTGGCCGCCGCCTTTGGCGCGGGCCTCGATGCCCCCATCATGAACCCGGGCTCCAAGCGCTTTATGGATACCGTCTACAGCTATCGCGTCCTGAGCGTTGAGGACGAGGGCTCGACCGGATACATCGAACGCTACGCCGGCTGGACCGATCCGTACAAGATCGCCGCGAACCCGGCGGCGGCTCAGGCAGTATCGACCGACACCGCGCCCGCTGCTGGCACCGCCGGCACTGACAGCAACGACGACCCGATTCGTCGCATGGTCGTCTCGGGCCGCAAAGGCGAGATCGCGGCCGAGACCGAGCGTCTGCTGGCAGATCACGACGCCATGGACCTCATCAACAATCACTTTATCCCCGCCCTCGACGAGGTCGGAGTCCTCTTTGACCAGGGCAAGTTCTTCTTGCCGCAGCTCATGGCCTCGGCCGAGGCCGCGCGCGTGGGCTTCGACACCATCAAGCGCCTGATGCCCGCCGGCGAGATTGCCGATAAGGGCAAGATCTGCGTGGCCACCGTCAAGGGCGATATCCACGATATCGGTAAGAACATCGTCAAGATGCTGCTCGATAACTACGGCTATACCGTCTTTGACCTAGGCCGCGACGTCGACCCGCAAGAGGTGCTCAAGACCGTACGGGAGCGTGATATCAAGCTCGTCGGTCTCTCGGCGCTTATGACCACCACGGTCGTCGCCATGGAGGAGACCATCAAGTTGCTCCATGCCGAGGTTCCGGGCGTCAAGATCATCGTAGGCGGCGCCGTGCTCACCCCCGAATACGCCAAGCAGATCGGCGCGGACTACTACGCCAAGGATGCCGCCGAAAGCGCGCGCATCGCCGAAGAGGTCTTTGGGCAGTAACACAACGGAAACAACCGAGCACCAAAACGTGCCGCATGTGCCACTTGGCACGTGCGGCACGTTAGAATAGACAAGGCTATGCTCGTTTTGGCAGATAGGAGTGCAAGGATGGCGATCACGCCCGCAGAAATCGCGGAAACCCGCGGCATGGTTGAGGAGCAGAACCTCGACATCAGGACCATCACCATGGGTGTTTCGCTCATGGGTTGCGGCGACGAGAACCTCGACCGCATGTGCACGAAGATCTACGACCACGTGACGCACACGGCTGAGCACCTGGTCGAGACCGCCGAGAACCTCGAGCGCGAGTACGGTATCCCCATCGTCAACAAGCGCGTTTCCGTCACCCCGGTGGCGCAGATCGCCGCGTGCTGCAAGGATGAGGACCTCACCCCCATCGCGCATGCCCTCGACCGCGCGGCCGAGACGCTCGGCATCGATTACCTGGGCGGTTTCTCCGCACTCGTCCAGAAGGGCATCGGCGACGCCGACCGCCGCGTCATCCAGTCCATCCCCCAGGCGCTTGCCACCACCAGCCGCGTCTGCTCCAGCGTCAACGTCGCCAGCCTGCGTGCCGGCATCAACATGGATGCCGTGCTCATGGCCGCCCAGACCATCATCGATGCCGCCAAACTCACGGCCGACCAGGATTCCGTCGGCGCTTCCAAGTTTGTCTGCTTTGCCAACATGGTCGAGGACTCCCCGTTTATGGCGGGCGCCGTCCACGGCGGTGGCGAGGCCGACGCCGTCATCAACGTAGGCGTCTCGGGCCCCGGCGTTATGGCCGCAGCCCTAGAGACACTGCCCGATTCCGCATCGATGATGGAGGTCGCCGAGAAGATTAAGCAGACCGCCTTTAAGATCACCCGCGCCGGCGAGCTCATGAGCCGTGAGGCAGCCCGCCGTCTGG
>CATZKS010000100.1 GCA_958421035.1 uncultured Collinsella sp.
TGTTGAGATATGCCGTCTGGCGTTCCGAGACAACGAGGTTTTCGAATATTTCCCCGCTTAGGGGGTGGTTCATGAGAGTGCGCTCGTCGTGAATGCCAAGCAGATGGCAAAGTAGTCCCGTGTCGTAGAAGTACAGTTTTGGCGCTTTGGTAAGCCGCTTGCGCATGTTTCCAGCATATGGCTGAAGCAGGAACACCAAATAGCTTGATTGCAGGATCGAAAGCCACGAGCCGATCGTCGCCGTGGCGACTCCCACATCGGCGGCGAGTCTTGATAGGTTGAGCAGCCCTCCCACGCAAGCCGCGCACAGCCCGATCATTTTTCTAAAGGAGCTCAGGTTGCGCACGTCGAGAAGGCCGCCCGCGTCGCGTTCCACATAGGTCATAAGGTAATTTTGGTAGAACATATCGGTGGGGATGCCCGCATCATATATGCGCGGGTATCCCCCGCGAATCAGGTAGGTGTCAAGCGAGATTTGCGTATCGTTGAGCTCCTGGTAGGAGAGAGGCAGGAGTTTGAGCATGCCGACGCGCCCGGCAAGCGATTGCTGGATGTTGTGCATGAGCAAAAAGTTTTGCGAGCCGGACAATACATACTGGCCGGTCCTTCCGCGTTCGTCGGAGGCGACCTGAATCATGCTGAACAGCTCCGGTGCATATTGGGCCTCGTCGATGATCAGATGATCGGGGCGCCTGCTGATAAAGCCGACGGGGTCATCGAGTGCGGCGCGACGGACTTCCGGGTTTTCGAGGTTGAGATATTCATATTCAGGAAAAACGGCCTTGATGAGAGTTGACTTGCCGCTTTGGCGTGGCCCCGTAAGCGAGACGACGGGAAACCATTCTGACATGTCGCGTAGCTTCTGGGCCATGGTTCGCTCAATCATTTTTAACGCCCTTCGTGTCTAGCATCGCATGCTCGTAGGCATGCTTTTGGTTTGAAAGTCTCGTACCGAGTTTGTCGGTATCTGCCGGGTTTCGTGGCAGGTCTTTGGGATTTGCCACATCGGCAAGGCAAAAAACCATAATTACTAACTAGAAGTTACCACAACTGTAAAGTAGAAATTGCCATAATTGCAAAGTAATGCAGGTAGAAGCTGGTAATTGGTGCTGTCCGATCAGGCTGTTTTGTGCCGAGGGCGTTCGGGCATGCGCGTTTTGGGGTAGCTGTTCGGCGCGCGCTGGCGTGCCCACCTCATGCGTTACCATGACAGGCAACGAAATCCGCCGCATACCCGCCGAGCTTGCCCCGGCGGGCTTTTGGCGTTGCAATGCCGGAGGAACAGCATGCTCATTCACCGTATAGCCGCGCAGCTCTACACTGCCGAGGCCTTGCAGACCGTCGAGGCCGGGCTCGATGCCGGCGAGGACGTGACACTGGCAGTGTCGCAGTCGGGCCGTACGCTTATGGCGGCCGCCCAGTTTGCGCGCCGTCCGCGCCCGACGGTCTACATTGTGAGCGGCGAGGACGCGGCCGATCGCGCCGCGCGTAGCCTTGCCGCCTACGTGGGCCTGGCGCACGTGTGCCGTTTTCCCGAGCGCAAGGACTATCCGTGGCGCGAGCAGGCGCCCGACGACGCCGTGGTGGCGCAGCGCTGCGAGGCGCTCGGGCGCATCGTGCGCGGCGACAGCTGCATTATGGTTGCCTCGGCCCGCGCGTTGCTGCGTTGTGTGCCGCCAGTCGAGAGCCGCTACTGGGAGTCCACGACCTTCGCGGTGGGCGAGGAGATTCCTTTTGACGAGGTGCCGCAGCGCCTGGTGGGCATGGGCTACACCAATGCCGGCGCCGCCGACGCGCCCGGCCTGTTCCGTGTGTACGGCGACACCGTCGAGGTGTTCCCCGCGCAGGAAAAAGCGCCCGTGCGCATCGAGTTCTTCGGCGACGAGATCGATCGCATCCGCCGCATGGTGAGCTCAACGGGGCAGACCATCGGCAACGAGGACAGTATCGAGATTTTCCCCTGCCGTGAGCTGGCGCTTACCGACGAGGCCGTCCACAACATGCATGTGGCGCTCTATCGCGCTAGCCAGGACGACAGCAAACTGGCCGCATTGCTCGAGATGGTGGATGCGCGCATCGTCACGCCCGAGCTCGACCGCTTTTTGCCGGTGATGTACGGCCAGACCGTGAGCCCGCTGGCGCACGTGAGCGGCAAGGCGCTCGTGGTGCTGTCCGAGCCGCGCTCGCTGTTCGACGACTGCCTGCGTGCCTACGAGGATATCGAGGCGCGTGCCAGCGAGGCGGGGATTGACCGACTGGGTGGCCTGTATGTACGTGCCCAGCAGCTCGATTTTGGTGCTCAGCAGCGCCTGAACTATGTGAGCCTGATTCGCGCCGGCGGCGCGGTGACGGCGGAGCTCAAGATTGAGCAGCCGGCCATCGCGGGCTCGGACAATCGCTTTATGACGCGCATTCAGGAAGTCGTAGGCAAGCGCTACGCCTGCGTGTTTGCCATTCCCGATCGTGGCGCGCGCGAGTCGATGGAGCTCACCTTTGGCGACGAGGGCATCACCTTTGAGGAATCGCTGACGGCAGCGCCCGAAAACGCCGGCGTCATTGGCGAGCGCGTACGCGTGGCAGCGGCAGATTCTGCCGACCGTGCTGCCCGCCAGGAGGCCCATGCTTCCATTCGCGAGCGCCGCGCCGACGCACTCAACGCCCGCTCGCTCGAGGCGGGCGCGGCCCAGGCTGCCGCCGGCGCCGCCGTGCCCACCATCTCGCGCGGACGCGTGACCTTTGTCGATGCCGCCTTGCCGCAGGGCGTGGTGGTGCCCGATGCCAACTTGGCCGTGTTCTCGATCGCCGACCTCAACGCCCGCATGGACGCCAAGCGCGCGCGCAGCCGCCGCAAGGTGGACATTACGCAGATCACGTTCCCGTTTAAGCCGGGCGACTACGTGGTGCACGCCACTCACGGCATCGCACTCTTTAGCGAGATCGCGCGCCAAGAAGTGGGCGGCAAGGAGCGCGACTACTTTTTGCTGGAATATGCCGACGGCGACAAGCTCTACGTGCCGCTCGAGCAGGTTGACCGCATCACGCGCTATGTTGGCCCCGACGGCGACAAGCCGCGCCTGACCAGGCTCAACACTGCCGACTGGACGCGTGCCACCAATAAGGCGCGCAAGAATGCCAAAAAGCTGGCGTTTGACCTGGTCGATCTGTATACGCGCCGCTCGTCGATTACCGGTATCGCCTGCCCGCCCGACACGCCCGAGCAGATCGAGATGGAGGAGAGCTTTCCTTACGACGAGACGCGCGACCAGCTGGAGGCCATCGCCGACATTAAGGCCGACATGGAGGCGCCCAAGCCCATGGACCGCCTGCTGTGCGGCGACGTGGGCTTTGGCAAGACCGAGGTTGCCCTGCGCGCGGCGTTTAAGTGCGTTGACTCCGGCCGCCAGGTCATGGTGCTCTGCCCCACGACCATTCTGGCCCAGCAGCACTACGAGACGTTCTTTGAGCGCTTTGCCCCGTTTGGCCTCGAGGTCGAGGTGCTCAGCCGCTTCCGCACACCGGCGCAGCAAAAGCGCGCGCTCAAGGCGTTTGCCGAGGGCACGATCGACGTGCTCATCGGCACGCACCGCTTGCTTTCTGCCGATGTGAACCCCAAGAATCTGGGCCTGGTGATCATCGACGAGGAACAGCGCTTTGGCGTGCAGCACAAGGAACAGCTCAAGAACCTGCGCGAGCAGATTGACGTGCTCACGCTTTCGGCGACGCCGATTCCGCGAACCATGCAGATGGCCACGAGCGGCGTGCGCGACATGAGCCTGATTACCACGCCGCCCACCGGGCGTCGCCCCGTGATCGTGCACGTGGGGGAGTACGACCCCGATGTGGTGAGCGCGGCGATTCGCCTGGAGGTGGGTCGCGGCGGCCAGGTGTACTACGTGTCCAACCGCGTCAAGACCATCGACGACGCCGTGGCGCGTGTGCACGAGGCCGCGCCCGAGGCGCGCGTGGGCGTGGCGCACGGCAAGATGAGCCCGCGCGAGGTCGAGGACGTGATGATCGAGTTCGCGACCAAAAAGATCGACGTGCTCATCGCCACGACCATCGTGGAGAGCGGTATCGACAACGCGACCGCCAACACGCTCATCATCGAGGATTCGCAGCGCCTGGGTCTGGCACAGCTCTACCAGCTTAAGGGCCGCGTGGGTCGCTCTGCCACGCAGGCCTACGCGTACTTTATGTTCCCGGGCGAGCTGCCGCTCACTGAGGAGGCCACGGCGCGCCTGACTGCACTTTCCGAGTTCCAGGACCTGGGCAGCGGCATGCGCATCGCCATGCGCGACCTGGAGATTCGCGGCGCCGGCTCGCTTATGGGCGCCGAGCAGCACGGCAACCTGTCGAGCGTGGGCTTTGACCTGTTTACGCAGATGCTGGGCCAGGCCGTGGCCGAGGCGCGCGGCGATGACGACGCCGGCGTGGAGGCGGCGAGCGTGGGCATCAACCTGCCGGCCGACTACTTCTTGTCCGAGGAGTACCTGCCGGCGGTGGATCAGCGCGTGCTCGTGTACCGTAAGCTCGCAGCGGCCGAGGACCTGGAGAGCATCGATGAGGTGCAGGAAGAGACCGAGGCCGCGCATGGCGAGCTGCCGCTGGCGGGACTCAACCTGTTCAATCGCGCACGAATCCGCATTCGCGGCGAGCGCCTGGGGCTCGAGAGCGTCACAGTCAGCGGCGGTCGCATCACCTTTTTGGGCGTCGACGTGCCCAAAAAGGTGGCCTTTGAACTTAAGACCCGCTATGGCGCGGTGAACTTCCCCAAGAACCGCAAGCTGTCGGTGCCCTACAAGGCGGGCGCCGGCGCGGGCAGCGGCCTGGGTCGCGGCCTCGACGCCAACGACGGCACCGGCCCGGTGGCCGCGGCGCTCATGCTGCTGCAACAGCTGGGCGCTAGTGATGATGACTAGCGAGTCGACGTTGCAAACACCCCATTTGGGTGCTCTGGTTCCATCGAAAGGAAAGCATGTTCGGATACATCTATAAGAAAGATGTCGCCATTATCGCGGTTGTCCTGTGCCTTTGTCTGGGCGTGGGCAGCTTCTTCGATTATCAGATCTCGAGTGCGCTGTTCAACATCGGCAGCATGTACGGTCGCTTTGTCGAGGCGGCCGGCGAGCTGCCGTTTGAGCTGACGGCGAGCGTCGCGGGCGTTATGCTCGTGCGCTCGGCACGCCCCGATTCCAAGACGAGCAAGTGGCTCGCCGTGCTGGGCGTTCTGATCAACGTGGGCCTGGTCGGCTACGAGATTATCGGATCGCTGCGCGTCGGTGGCAAGCTTATTGCGTTTCAGCTGGTTCTGACGTTTGTGCTGGTCATCGTCGCCAACCTTATCGTCTATCGCCTTACTCGCACGACCGAGCCCGACGAGCTCACACGCTGGGCGTTGATGGTACTGGCCGTGTGGGTCGCTCAGGCCATCATCCTCAACGTCATTGTTAAGCCGTTGTGGTCGCGCCCGCGCATGCGCGTGATCGAGGTCACGCCGGGGCTCAATTTTCAGCCGTGGTGGGTGATCGGCAATCCCGACAAGTGGACCTATATCGCCGCCGGCGTGATCAAGGACGGGTTCAAGTCGTTCGCGAGTGGACACACCGCGCATGCGGCGATCGGCCTTATGCTCGCCGGGCTTCCCGCGGCGGCCTTTAAGGAAAAACCGTCGCGCCGCCGCGTGGTCTTTTGGACGGCGGCTGTGGTCGCGGCGCTCGTCGCGTTTGGCCGCATCGTGATCGGTGCGCACTTTTTGAGCGACGTGAGCTGCGGTTTTGCCCTGGTACTGGCACTTGAGTGCCTTGCCGCGCGCATTGCCTATCCCAACGGCGTACAATAGCTCCGTTTGAATCATCTGGCCGATACCCGGTAAGAGAGGATTGCCATGCTCGCGTTTAACAACGACTATTCCCACGGCGCACATCAGGCAGTGCTGCAGGCGCTCGTCGACACCAATATGGAGCCGCAACCCGGCTACGGTACCGATGCGCACACCGAGCGTGCCGAGCAGCTTATCCGCGAGGCCTGCCAGGCCCCCGATGCCGACGTGTTTTTTCTGGTGGGCGGCACGCAGGCCAACGCGACGGTGATCGACATGCTGCTTGCGCCGTACGAGGGCGTCGTTGCTGCCGAGACTGGCCACGTCGCCTGCCACGAGGCGGGCGCCATCGAGTTTGGCGGCCACAAGGTGCTCACCATCCCCGGCTACGAGGGCAAGATGCACGCCGAGGACCTCGAGAACTATATCCAGGTGTTCTACGAAAACGAGAGCTACGAGCACACGGTGTTCCCGGGTGCCGTGTACGTGAGCCTATCGACCGAGTACGGCACGCTGTACTCCAAGGCCGAGCTTGCGGCGATTCACGCAGTGTGCCAGAAGCGTGAGATTCCGCTGTTTGTGGACGGTGCTCGCCTGGCCTATGCGCTGGCGGCCGATGAGTGCGACATTACCCTGCCCGAGCTAGCGCAGCTGTGCGACGTGTTCTACATCGGCGGCACCAAGTGCGGCGCTCTGTGCGGCGAGGCCGTGGTGTTTTGCGGCATGCACGCCCCGGCGCATCCCATTCCGCGTATTAAGCAGCATGGCGCACTGCTTGCCAAGGGCCGCCTGACGGGCGTGCAGTTTGAGGCTCTTTTTACCGATGGCCTGTATTTTGAGATTGGTCGCCAGGCGATTGAGACCGCTCAGGCGCTGCGTCGCGTGCTGCACGAGCGCGGCTACCAGTTCTTCTTGGAGACGCCGACCAACCAGCAGTTCGTGATTCTGCCCAACGAGGACATGGCCCGCATTCGCGAGCATGCGGCGATCGAGTACTGGGAAAAGTACGACGATACCCACACGGTGGTGCGTTTTTGCACCAGCTGGGCCACGACGCAGGAGGATATCGACGCGTTGGCGGCTGTCCTGTAGCCTGATGTAATGACAAGGGGCCGCCTTGCGCTGGGTTTGGCGCAAGGCGGCCTTTGTTTTTGAGGGAGAAGGGTTGTATGACCGAGATGTCCGAGCCTACGATCCGCCTGGCGACGCCCGAAGACGCACCGGCGTTGCTTGCCATCTATGAGCCGTATGTGCGCCAGACGGCGATTACCTGCGAATACGAGGTGCCGAGCGTTGAGGAGTTCGCCGGGCGCATCGAGCGTACGCTCAAGCGCTATCCGTATTTGGTGATGGAGTTGGACGGGCGTCCGGTAGGCTATGCCTACGTGAGTCCGCTTAACAGCCGCGAGGCGTACGACTGGTCGGTCGAGACGTCGATCTACCTGGCGCGCGATGTACGCCACGGCGGGCTGGGCCGCAAGCTGCACGATGCGCTCAAGCAATGCCTGATCGCGATGGGCATCACCAACATGTGCGCGCTCATTGCCGTGCCGCACGATAAGGACGACGAGTGCCTGACGCACAACAGCCAGGATTTCCATGCCCATATGGGATATCGCCTGGTGGGCACCTTCGACCGCTGCGCCCAAAAGTTCGGCCGCTGGTACGACATGTGCTGGATGGAGCTGGTCCTAGCCGAGCGCACACCCAACCAACCCAAACCAACCTGGTTCCCCGACCTTCCCAAACCTACCATTTAGGGACAGGTTTATTTTGGCTGCTTTGTAGCGTCAATCCACCGCGAGAAGTACGGATTCACGCGTCTTTTGATGCGGATGGGCTTAATTTGGCTTCGATTTGGGTCCGTTTGGCTTCGATTCGAACTAAGTGAGTAGACTTTTTGGCGCAGGTCGAGCACAAGGCGTATCTGCCTTAGTAAAACCGCAGGTCACAGAGGTGACAGTTTTTGGTGTGCTCGACAGGTCACGAAAAGTCTACTCACTTAGATTTGCGGTACTGGATATTCTGAGCAGGAACAGTTGAGCTTGGACGGCGCGTATTGCCAGGCGATGTTGGCATTTGTGCCATGCTGGCTTGAGAATTAATAAA
>CATZKS010000101.1 GCA_958421035.1 uncultured Collinsella sp.
AATACGCGGTCGCTACGTCCGCGCCGGGTCCAGACGGTCGGCAATCATCCGTGAACGGTATTTGTTCAAAAAAGAACAAAGATAAACAAATAATTCTTGCAGTTGATGTTCGAATGTGTTCAAATAAACACGAACAGTGAAGAACCGCACATTCAGATGCCCGGACCTGAACGCGATTCAACACTTCCAAACAGAAACTACGCACCTGCGTATCTCTCAAGGAGGATGTCATGAGGGTTGTAATCGCTTCCGATGCCGACGGTATGTCGATGAAGGAGTCCATCAAGGAGATGCTCATCGCCGACGGTCACGAGATCGTCGACTATTCCGAGACCCCTGCCGCGGACTTTGTCGATTCCGCGACCGCCGTTGCCAAGGACCTGCTGGAGCACAAGGATTCCCAGGGCTTCGCATTCGATAAGTACGGCGTCGGCTCCTATATGGCCGCCGTCAAGATCAAGGGCATGGTCGTCGCCAACATTTCCGACGAGCGTTCCGCCTACATGACCCGCGAGCACAACGGCTCGCGCATGGTCACCATGGGCCCGGGCGTTGTGGGTACCGAGGTCGCCAAGAAGATCGCCCGCGAGTTCCTGCGCGCCCAGTACGCCGGCGGTCGTCACCAGATCCGTGTCGACATGCTCAACAAGATGGCCTAACGAGAGCCACCGAGAACTCGAACTTCTACCTCAACTTGTGAATTCAGACGAAAGGACGTTCTGATGAAGAAGACCATCGCAATCGGTTGCGACCATATCGTTACGGACGAGAAGATCTATCTGGCCGACCGCCTGGAGCAGGCTGGCTACAAGGTGCTCGACTGCGGTACCTACAGCCACACCCGTACGCACTATCCCATCTACGGTAAGGCCGTGGGCGAGGCTGTTGCCAGCGGCAAGGCCGACTTTGGCGTGGCCCTGTGCGGCACCGGCATCGGCATCACCAACGCCGTCAACAAGGTTCCCGGCGCCCGCTGCGCCCTGGTTCGCGACATGACCTCTGCCCTGTATGCCCGTCGCGAGCTCAACGCCAACATCGTGGGCTTTGGCGGCAAGATCACCGGCGAGTTCCTGATGGCCGATATCATGCTTGCCTTCCTGGAGGAGCCCTACGAGAAGACTCCCGAGCACGATGCCCTGATCGCCAAGATCGATGCCTGCAACAAGGCCGACGCCGAGGCTCAGGCTGACCCGCACTTCTTTGACGAGTTCCTCGAGAAGTGGGACCGCGGCGAATACCATGATTAGCGGGTATCCGGCGTAATTAACTAGTCCGTTGACGGCTCGCGTTTCTGTGAGGGGGCGCGGGCCGGTTTTCTATCAGCCCTATTGACTTGGCGGGCTGTCGTAAGAAAGGGAAGGCTCCTATGGAGTTTGTTCTTGATAACGGTTCTATTCGCGTAGCACTGAGCACGGCTGGCGGATCGTTCACTTCTATTGCGGCCAACGGCCGTGAGTACCTGTGGCAGGGCGACCCGGCGGTGTGGTCGGGCCAGGCGCCCATTTGTTTCCCGATCTGCGGCGGCCTTCGTGACGGTCGCGCAATGACCATGGGCGGCCGCGAGGTCAAGCTTGCCCGTCACGGCTTTGCTCGCAAACAGGAGTGGAAGCTCGAGGAGCAGGGCGACAACATGGTCGCGCTGAGCCTAAGCTCTGCCGACCATGCCGAGTTGCTCGAGCAGTACCCGTATCCGTTTAAGATCGTTGCTCGTTACACGATCGATGCGGAAAAGGTGGCCGTGTCGTACGAGGTGACCAATGAGGGCACCGAGGACATGCCGTTCTTTGTGGGCGGTCACCCTGGCTTTAAGTGCCCGCTTGACGAGGGCGAGTCCTATGACGACTACGAGCTCCGTTTTGAGCAGCGCGAGGCCGCCGAGCTCTGCACTGCCGTTCCCTCGACGGGCCTGATTGATGTTGAGCATCGCAGCAAGAACCCCATGATCGGCCAGAACCTGCCGCTTACCCATGAACTCTTTGACTTCGCGGAGACCATCTTTGACGTGCTCGAGAGCCGCGTGGTTACGCTGACCAAGAAGACCGAGGACAAGGGCGTGCGCCTGACGTTTCCCGATATGCCGTACCTGATTGTGTGGAGCAAGCCCGAGGGTGACTTTGTGGCCGTGGAACCGTGGGGCGGCCTGTCCACCTGCTCCGACGAGGACGATATTCTGGAGCACAAGCGCGGCTGCCTGGTGGCCAAGCCGGGGGAGACCGTTACCCGCGGCTTTGAGATCGAGATCCTTTAACGAGCTATCGTATGCTTGGGGCCGCGCGTGTCGTGCCCCGGAAACAGGAGTTCAATATGATTCTGACCGTTACCATGAACCCGTCGATTGATACGCGCTATCAGCTCGACAAGTTGATCATCGACGACGTGAACCGTGTGACGCCCGAAAAGACTGCTGGCGGTAAGGGCCTCAACGTGAGCCGTGTGCTGCTGCAGCTGGGCGACGACGTGCTCGCGACTGGCCTGCTCGGCGGCCACATGGGTGCCTATATGGCTGAGCTTATGGATGCCGACGGCGTCAAGAACGACTTTGTGCCCATCGCCGGTGAGACGCGCATTTGCCTGAATATTCTGCACGAGGGTAATCAGACCGAGCTTTTGGAGAGCGGCCCGCAGATCGCCCCGGCCGAGCTCGAGGCCTTTACGGCCAAGTTCGCCGAGCTTGCAGCGAAGGCGGACGTTGTGACGCTTTCGGGCTCGCTGCCGCGTGGCGTCGATGCCGGCTACTATGCCGAGCTCGTCAAGATCGCCGAGGAGGCGGGCGCCAAGGTGCTGCTCGACACCTCGGGTGCATCGCTGGAGGCCGCGCTTGAGTCCGACGCTAAGCCTGAGCTCGTAAAGCCCAACCTGACCGAGATTAACGGCCTGCTGGGTACGTCCTTTACGACCGATGATGTCGATGCCCTGCGCGAGGCGCTTGCCGCCGATGACCGTTTTGCCGGTATCCCCTGGGTTGTCGTTTCGATGGGCGCTGCCGGTTCGGTGGGCTTCCATGAGGGTCGCGCGTTCCGCGCCAAGACGCCCGCGATTGCGGCTGTGAACGCAACGGGTTCCGGTGACTCGACCATCGCCGGCTTTGCGCATGCCATTGCTGCCGGCGCCGACGACGTCACGGTGCTCAAGACCGCCAATACCTGCGGCAAGCTCAACGCCATGGATCCCAAGACCGGCCACCTGGTCATGGACCGCTGGGACGAGGTCTACAACAGCGTTGAAGTAACGGAGCTTTAGAGTTACGGCGTTTTACCAAACGCCGTAACCTGCCGACGCTGCGCGGGCCGCATTTGGACAATCTGACGTTCAACTTCAAGGGCGCGACCAGAAGGTCAGCGCCCTTTCGTTTCACGTCACCTTGTCTTAAATGCGGCCCGCTCGCTGCCGTTGCCAAAACATCGGCGTTGCCTTGCTTCGGGAATGCGGCAGATGGGGACGTTTCTTTTCTGCCGGCAGTTTGGGACACTCCTTACGGGGCACCCCCTCCACAGCGCCTATGCCAGCTTGTCGATTCGCCCAATCTCCCAGAGCGGAATGTTGACGAGCGCGCCTTCGTCTCTATATGCCGCTAACGATGTTCTCACGCAGCGTTCAAGCTTGAACTTCTCGCAGGCAATCCTCAGGCTCTTTGCTTTGAGGTTCTCTGCCGCCTTGACCTCGAGCGGAAGCACGGTCCCCGCATGGTCGATGGCAAAGTCAGTCTCTGCATTGCCGGAGGAGGATGACCAATACGCGGGAGTATTGCCTTGGAGCAAAAGCTCCTGTGCGACGTATTGCTCGGTCAGCGAGCCTTTGAACTCCGTAAAAACAGCGGGCCCGTTCAGAACAATGGCTGGCGTGAGGCCGGAGAGTGCTCCGAGGATGCCGGTGTCGATGCAGAACAGCTTGAAGCCCGAGAGATCCTCGTAGCTTGTGAGCGGTGCTCTTAGGGCGGAAACACGTGGTACCTTATGAACGATTCCATAGTCCATGAGCCACTGGAGGCTTTCCTCAAAATCGCGTGCGCGCGCCCCGGGACGAAGCGCGCCGTAGACGAACTTCTTGTTTTCCTTTGCGAGCTGGCCGGGAAGGGATTTCCAAACCAGCCTCATGCGCTCGACGATGCGGGCTGGCGCATGCTTGCCAAAATCGGATTCGTAAGCTTCGATGATTTGCTGCTGAAGCCTGCGGGCTTCGATGAAATCGTGGGAGGCGGCGAAAGCGGAGACAACTTCTGGCATGCCACCGACAACGAGGTATTCCTTGAGCAGGCGCTCGAGCTTTTCAGAAACGTTTGCCAGCAGGTCAATGTCTGCGGCAAGGATGGCATCTGCGAGCGGATCGCCATCGACGGCACGAACGAACTCGACAAACCCCATGGGGCGCATGGTGAGCTGGTCGATCTTGCCGACGGGGAACGACTCGTTTTCGCGTCGGAGCGCGAGCCCCATATAGGAGCCGGCTGCCACGATATGGTATTCCGGCGCCAGCTCGTTGAAGTATTTGAGCGAGGTGATGCCACGCGGTGCCTCTTGGATTTCATCGAAGATGATGAGTGTGTCTGTCGGCGTTATGGTCTGGCCGCGCAGGAGCTCTATCTGGGAGATGATGCGTTTGGGGTCAAGGCTTCCGTCGAACAGCGAACGTGCGCCCGGTTCGAGCATAAAGTCAAAGCGGATGACGTTTTGATACTGCTGGCCTGCGAATTCGTTAAGAAGCCAGGTTTTTCCCGTCTGGCGGGCCCCCTTAAGCAGGAGGGGCTTGCGGTTTGCCCTAGATTTCCAAGCGATGAGTTCGTCCATTAGCTGTCGCTGCATACTGCCTCCTAACGATCATGGTTAGTATAAGACCGTTTTGGTCTTTCCATCGAAAAATGTGGGAGTAAACCACGTTTTTCCATCGAATAATGTGTGAGGCAACCACGCTTTTCCATCGAATAATGTGTGACGCAACCACGTTTTTCCATCGAATAATGTGGGGGTTTAGGTCGGCACCTGGGGACGTTCCTTCTCTGCCGGCAGTTTGGAACACTCCTTGTTTTGGTGCAAATTAGCTACCCTTGCATCAGAAAACGGCGCCCGTCGGCGATGTTGCCGGCGGGCGCCGTGGTCGTGTAGGCGCTATTTGTTAAGTGCGTGCGTTCGAGCTCGCGTGCTACAGCGAGTCGATAAAGCGCTGCTGGGCGGCGCGTCCTGCCTCGTCCCATTTAAAGACGCCGGCGTTGTCGAGCACGTGGCCAAACACCACGCCCACCTCCTCGTGCAGGATATCGATGGCGTTGTCGGTCGTAAGTTCATCGGCGCGGCGTGCAAAGACATCCTCGGCCCATGCGGCGTGGCTGCGGCAAAGGTCGTCGCCCTCGAGCGCGCCAGCAAGGTCGTAGCTGGCATCGGCCTTGGCCGCCAGCAAGTGCTCGCGGACAGCGCCGAGCTCGGGAACCAAGCGCGGCGGCAAAATGGCCAGGCCCATGACCTCGATCAGGCCGATGTTCTCCTTCTTAATATGGTGGTACTCAGCATGCGGGTGGAATACGCCCAGCGGATGCTCGTCGGTCGTGATGTTGCAGCGAAGCGCCAGGTAGGCCTCGTAGATTTCGCCGCCGGCATTGCCGCGGGAGTCGACGCGGCGGATGACGGGCGTCACGGTGTTGTGCGCCACGCCGTCGGCTGTGTGCGCGATGACGCCCACCGACTCATCGGTCCACTCGCGCCAGGCGAGGATAATCTTCTCGGCGGCGTCGAGCAGCTGGGCGCGGTCGTGCGAGCGCAGGCGCAGCACCGAAAGCGGCCACTGCAACACGGTACCGCTGACCTGGTCAAAGCCGGGCACGTTAAACTGCGAGACCTCGGCGGCGTGCATCATGGGGAACTCGTGCGCGCCGCCCTGGAAGTGGTCGTGCGACAGAATCGAGCCGCCCACGATGGGCAGGTCGGCGTTGGAGCCAATAAAGTAGTGCGGGAACAGGTCCACAAAATCGAGCAGGCAGGTCAGACCCTTGCGGTCGACGTGCATCGGACGATGCTCGGAGCTCATAGCAATGCAGTGCTCGTTAAAGTACGCGTACGGGCTGTACTGGAAGCCCCAGCGCTCGCCGTCGAGCTGGATAGGGATAGCTCGCAGGTTCTGACGGGCGGGATGGGCACCGCCGTCGGCTGCGGCGGAGCGTCCAGGGTAGCCCTCGTTCTCGATGCACAGCTGACAGGCGGGATACTTCTCGCTCGTGTTTTTGGCGGCACCGGCCGCGGCAATATCGCGCGGGTCCTTCTCAGGCTTGGACAGGTTGATGGTGATCTCCAGGTCGCCCCAGTTGGTGGGGGTGCTCCATTTGATATTGCGCGCGATGGCGGCGCGGCGCACGTAGCCGGCGTCGCAGCATAGACCGTAGAACCAGTCGGTTGCGGCGCGGGGCTCGTTGACACCAATGCGGCCGTTGAACTCCTCGTTTACAACCGAAGGCCTCGGCATGAGCGCGCCCATGATGCGCATGGCGATGCGGTCGCGGCCCGATGCCGTGTCCTCGGCGGCGCCGTTGGCAACAGCCGCCTCGGCAAGCGCGGCAAGTGTGCCTTCAAGGTCAAAGTTGGGCAGGGTATCGGGGTGCAAGAGCGAGAGTTTCTCGACCTGGAGCGCCCAGGCTATGTCGAGCGCCGGGCCCGTAGCACCGATGCACTCGAGAATGGTGTTATACGCCCAGATGCGGTCGTCCTGCCCGATCATCGATCGATGGATGGCATACTCAATCAGGTCCTGCGCGGCCTCGCGCACATCAGTCATTACAGCCATGCCGCGTAAGCCCCCTTGTCAGAAATGGCGTAGTGGCGGGCAGACCCCTCGCCCAGCCAGCCGTTCATCTTGGTGATAAAGGTGTCGACCAGGTCGAGCGGCACGAAGGCCTGGATGGTGCCACCAAAGCCGCCACCGTGGATACGAACGGCGCCGCGGCCGTCGAGCACGTGCTCGGCCAGCGCCAGGGCATACATGGAAGGCTGCTCGGAGCCCAGCTTGGCAACGACATTCTGCAGGTACATGGCAGAGCTGGCGCCGGACTCGCGCGTCAGGACCAGGAACTGATCGATGTCGCCGGCGTTCAGGGCCGCCCAGCGCTTATCGACCAGGCCATTCTCGTACCAGTAGTGAACGGCGCGCAGGCAGGCACGGTCGCCCAGTTTGGCACGCAGCTCGGGGAGCTTGGCGTCAAAGTCCGCCACGTTTACCTCGCACAGGCGTGCCTTGCCAAACTCGGCGGCGACGTCTTGCATCTCGCGCGGAACGGCAGCGTAATCGTCGGTGGCGGCCACGTGGTCGGCACCAACCTTAACGAGCACGAGCGCATAGCCGTGATCCTCAAAGTTGAGTTCGAGCTTCTGGGTTTTAGGCTGAGCCTGGTCCTCAAAGTCCATGTAGGCAAGGCCGCCCAGGCACACAGCGGCCTGGTCCATCAGACCGCAGGGCTTGCCATAGTAGTTGTTCTCGGTGCGCTGGCTCATCTGGGCGAGCGCGACGGGCTCGATGGCGGGTGCGCCCCAGAGCGTCTCCATGGCGCGACCGTATGCCGCCTCGACAGCAGCAGAGCTCGAAAGGCCGCCGCCCGAGGGGACAGAGCAGGTGAAGGCGAAGTCGAAGCCCTGGGGCTCAACGCCCAGAGCAGCGATTTCGTGGGCCATGCCGCGGACGAGGCTCGCAGACGTGCCCTTCTCGGACTCTTGAATACCCAGCGTGTCGAGCGTGATTTCAAACGTGGGATAGCCCTCGTCGGCGACGCGGACCTTGTTGGAGTCGGTTGCCACGGCGATGCCGTCGACAGCGACATCGAGCGAGCCGGCGATGACGTGGCCGCCCTCGTGGTCGGTGTGGTTGCCACTAATCTCGGAACGGCCGGGCGCGTGCACGTAGAGCACCTGGCGGTCGCCGATGGGGCCAAACTCCTCCTCAAA
>CATZKS010000102.1 GCA_958421035.1 uncultured Collinsella sp.
GCGGAATGTTTTGGGAGGTAGCCCAAACAGCCCCGGCTGGGTCCTGTGTAGTCACCCTTTAGGTGGAACTCTCCTAATTATTTGGATGAGTCGTTTACTTACTTGTACTGTTACCGTCATCCCGCTGTTGTTGGGGTATGCTTTGTTCGTATGTAAACGTATGACATGTTGATGGGGGAGGGTGCTATGGCTCGCGAGGGCGCTCGTTCTAAGGATACGGCTAAGCCTGGCATCAAGGAAGTTGCAGCGGTGGCGGGGGTTTCGCCTACTACGGTATCTCGCGTGCTTAATAACCGCTGTTATTTTAGCCAAGAGACCAGCAATAAGGTCCACGCCGCGATGGAGCGCATCAACTATACGCCCAACGATATCGCCCGTGCCATGCTCAACGGTCGCCTGAATCTTATCGGTATGATCGTTCCCTTTGTGAGCAGCCCGTTCCATGCTCAGGTTGTGCAGGCGGTCGAGCGCACGTTAGCGGAAAACGGCTTTAAGATGTTGCTGTGCAACAGCGCCAATCGACCCGATCTTGAGCGTTCCTATATTGACATGCTCCGCCGCAATATGGTCGACGGCGTCATCGTCAACTCCCTCAATATCGGTGCCGAGGCATATGCCGAGATGGGCTTGAGCCTGGTTGGCATCGACTGCGATCTTGGCGAGGGCTCTGTCCAGATTGCAAGTGACAGCTATGGCATTGGCGAGCTCGCCACGCGCCGTCTGATTGATGACGGCTGCAGGCGTATCCTGTGCCTGCGCAGCAATAGCCGCATGCGCATGCCTGCCAATAAGCGTACCGATGCCTACCTCGATGTTGTTGAGCAGGCCGGTTTGTCCGCGCTTGTCCGTGAGGTTGAGTTCGTTAAGCCCGACGACGAAAAGGGCGCGGTCGTTGCGAAGATCCTCGATGAGAACCCCGATATTGACGGCATCTTTGCGGGAGACGATACGATGGCGGCCATCTGTCTCAACGTGATGAAGCAGCGCGGCTTGAGCGCTCCAGACGATATTAAGGTCGTGGGCGCGGATGGTGCTCGCCGAACTATGACGTTTATGCCTGACTTAACAACCGTACGTCAAGATATCGATCGCATCGGAGAGCTCGCGGCGCAATCCATCATCGCTCTTATTAACGGCGATAATCCCGAATCGAATATCAAGCTCCCCGTTGAACTCATTGAGGGCAAAACCGCGTAGTTCATCCCGTGCCAAAAGAATTCCTCAAACGCCTCTGATGACCGTTCACCGGCATATGTCAACCGTTTGCCGACGACTGGAACTGCGAAAAGACGTATTGGTGTGAAAACGTTTGACATATGAAAACGATTGACATATCTTGCCATTGTACCGAGTTAGTATGTCGTGGAAAGGAAGTCTCGGATGCACAAGGTGTATTACCAGCCTGAGGGAATTTGGGTAGGCGACATCATGCCGTACGGCGAGGACGGCACGTTCTATCTCTATCATCAGCGTGACACGCGTAACCCCGAACCTTTCGGAGAGCCGTTTGGCTGGGCACTCGCTACGACCAAGGATTTCGTCAACTACAAGGACTTTGGCGAGAGCCTTGAGCGCGGCGGCGACGAGGAAGTCGACCAGTACATTTATGCCGGCACGGTGTTTAAGGTGGGCGACAAGTACCATGCGCTCTACACTGGTTGCAATCGCGATAAGGTCCGCGCACGTTTGATGAAGCAGGTTCTTCTTCACGCAACGAGCGACGACGCCGTCAAGTGGGAGAAGAACATCGCCGAGACGCTGCTTCCGCCCCAGGAGGGTTACGATGACCGCAACTGGCGCGATCCCTTTGTGCTTTGGGATGAGGAGAACGAAGAGTACATGCTCATCCTCGGCACGCGTGTGGGCGAGGACAAGCGTCTGATGACCGGCCGCCTGGTCAAGTTCACCTCCAAGGATCTGACCAACTGGGAGTTCCAGGGCGACTGGTGGAACCCGGGCCTGTACACCATGTTTGAGATGCCTGATCTCTTTAAGATGGGCGACTGGTGGTACCTCGTCTTTTCCGAGTACAGCGACGGCAACAAGACCCGTTACCGCATGTCCAAGTCCATCAACGGTCCTTGGATTACCCCCGCTGACGACTCCTTCGACGGCCGCGCGTACTACGCCGCTCGCACCGCATTCGATGGCGAGCGTCGCGTTCTCTTTGGTTGGGTTCCTACGCGTGACGAGGGCGGCGACCCCAGCTCTTACCTATGGGGTGGCACCTTTATGCCCCTCGAGATCGTTCAGCGTGCCGACGGAACGCTCGGCACCAAGCTTCCCGAGAGCATGCTCGGCGCCTTTGGCGAGGGCAAGGCTGTCGAAGCCTTCGAGCTCTCCTGCGAGTCGGGCAAGGTCGAGCAGGTGCTCGCCGCGGATGCCGGCTCCACCTACTTGCTCGATGCCGACATTGAGCTCGGCGGTAACGCTGCCGGCTTCTCGGTCAAGTTCGCCGAGGACGCCGAGACCGGTCTTGCCTATGAGTTCCGCGCCAACCTGCGCGAGGGCAAGCTCGAGTTCACGCCGGCTCCCCAGTACCCGTGGTTCCAGGTCAACAACATGGGCCTCGAGCGTCCGTTGTTCTTTAAGGGCGAGGGCACTCACCATGTGCGTCTGGTCGTCGACGACGACATCGCGACCATCTTTGTCGATGATGTTGCGCTCAACGCTCGCTTCTGCAACAAGCAGGGCCAGGGTGTGGCGCTTACCGTCACCGACGGTGCGCTCAAGTGCGCAAACGCAACGATCGCGTCTCTGTAGCGGCAACGAACCGTTTTATGATTTAGAAAAGGAATGGAGAGGAACATGGACTACAAAGTAGTGTCTCAGCAAGTCGTCGATAACGTCGGCGGTCTGGAGAACATCGAGGGCGCCACGCATTGCGTTACGCGTCTGCGTCTGGTGCTCAAGGATACGAGCAAGTACAACAAGGCCGAGCTCGAGAACATCGATGGCGTCAAGGGCGTGCTGTACAACAGCGGCCAGCTCATGATCATCTTCGGTACCGGTACCGTCAACAAGGTCTACGATGAGTTTATGGCTCTGACGGGCGTTAAGGAGATCAGCGCTTCCGAGGTCAAGGGCGCCGAGGCGGACAAGAAGGGCAAGTTCTTCTCGGTCCTCAAGGTATTCTCGGATATCTTTATCCCCATCATTCCCGCTTTCGTCGGCGCTGCTATCATCATCGGCCTTAAGTCGCTGATCGTTGCCAACGGCCTCTTTGGCATGGAGGGCAGCCTTGCCGACCACAGCGAGTTCCTCAAGAACCTCGCAAGCTTCTTTGCCATTATCGCCACCACGTTTGACTACCTGCCTGTCCTGGTTATGTACAGCGCGGTGAAGCGTTTTGGCGGTAACCCGATTCTGGGCATCCTCGTCGGTATCGTCATGGTTCACCCGAGCCTTATGAACCGCAACACGTTCGTTATGGATCCGTCGGGTGCTGAGTACTGGAACTTTGGTCCGCTCTCCATCCCCATGGTTGCTTTCCAGGGCGGCGTGTTCCCTGCAATCCTGACTGCCTGGTTTATGGCCAAGGTCGAGAAGATTGCCCAGAAGTACATCCCCGAGGTCGTCTCGTTTGTCTTTGTCCCGACCGTTACCCTGATTCTTGCTAACGTTGCCCTGTTCACCGTGTTCGGCCCGCTCGGCAACCTGATCGGCGACGTCCTCGCTGGCGTAATCGATGTCCTGTACAACAGGATGGGCGTCTTCGGTGCCTTTGTCTTTGCCGCATTCCTGCAGCCGCTCGTCGTTACCGGTACGCATCAGTTCATCCAGGGTATTGAGGCCAACCTCGTTGCCACGACCGGCTTCAACTACATCCAGGCCATCTGGTCGGTTTCCATCATCGCCCAGGGCGGCGGCGCCATCGGCATGTACCTCATTCACAAGAAGCATTCCAAAGAGCGCAACATCTGCATGTCGTCCTTTATCCCGACGCTGGTCGGTATCTCCGAGCCCGCAATCTTTGCTGCAAACATGCGCTACTCGATCATCCCGTTCGTTTGCGCTTGCATCGGTGCAGGCTGCGGCGGTGCCTTCGTGAAGCTCTTTGAGGTGCGCGCCATCGGTCAGGGTCTGACCGGCGTGCTTGGCCTGCTCATCGTCACGCCCGAGACGCTCGTGTGGTATGTGGCCGGCAATCTCATCGCCTTCATCGTGCCAATCGTCTTGATCTTTGCCTACAACAAGGCAAAGGGCATGCCGACCACCGATGAAGAGGGCGCTGGCGCTGGCTTCGACGTTAGCTTCTAATTGAGCCGTTCAGCGTAATCTGAGGATAAGTCCATTTGGGGAAGGGCGTTCGGCTCGTGTGAGTCGAGCGTCCTTCCCCATAGACGAGAAAGTCAACGGCGATGTTTAATCAAAAAAATAAGGTGACACGCGCGGACTATGAGCAATGGCGTGCCGGACAGGATGAGACGGCGGGTCGCATCGCGTCCGACCCCGATAGGCTCCTGTTCCATGTGGAGCCTGAGCTTGGCTGGCTCAACGACCCCAACGGTTTGGTGCAGATCGGTGATACGTATCACATCTATCACCAATACGATCCATTCGATGCTGCGCATGGCGGTCCAGTGCTTTGGAATCATCTGACAACAAAGGATTTTGTGACGTACGAGAATCGCGGCCCTGTGCTGTTCCCCGATTCCGATTTGGATTCGAGCGGAGCGTATTCTGGTTCTGCCTTTGTACACGACGGCAAGATTCACTACTTCTATACCGGCAACGTCAAGCATTTTGACCGCGATGATTACGACTACGTGTTGACGGGCCGTGAGCAAAACCAGATTCATGTGGTTGCCGAGAACCCCGACGAATTGGGCGAGAAGCGCATAGCTGTTGGGCCGGTCGATTACCCCGACGATATCGGTACTCACGTGCGTGATCCCAAAATCCTTGAACACGATGGTATCTACTACATGGTTCTGGGCGCTCGTACGAAAGACGACCACGGCTGCGTGCTTGTCTATACCTCGAGCAATTTAGAGGACTGGAGCTATGCGACGCGCATTGAGTTGGGCGAGAAGTTTGGCTTTATGTGGGAGTGCCCCGATCTGTTTGAGCTCGATGGTGAGCTTATTCTCGTTTGCTGTCCGCAGGGTGTGTCCGCCGATGGATGGCGTTACCGCAATCCGCACCAGTGCGTGTGGTTTCCCATCGAGGCCGATTGGGAGGCGCCGAGTTTTAAGATCGCCGGGCAGGGCATGCCCCCGATGGTCGATGCCGGCTTTGATTTCTACGCACCGCAGTCTTTTGAGGATGCTGCGGGTCGGCGTTTGATGATCGGGTGGTCGGGTTGCCCCGATGCGACGGCAAAAAGCCCGACGGTGGCACGCGGGTGGCAGTGCGCGCTGACGGTGCCGAGAAAACTGAGCATGCGCGATGGCAAGCTCTGTCAGCAGCCGGTGCACGAGATTGAGAGGATGCGCGGCGACTGCGTTTGCGCGACAGGCGGTGAAACCGTTGAGGAGCCGGGCCGCCTGTTTGATCTTGTGGTTTCCTGTGAGGGCGCCCAGGTGATCGAGCTCGAAATCCGCAAGGGTGTCTTTGTGCGCTATGCAGACGGGATGCTTACCCTCGACATGGGTGACGAAGGCTATGGGCGCGACCAGAGGTCGATCGAGCTCAGCGAGCTTCGCGACCTGCGCGTGCTTTCGGACACTACGATGGTCGAGATTTTTGCAAATGGCGGCGAGGCGGCACTTACGAGCCGTACCTATTCGCCGGCGGTTCCGGCGATGGAGCTGCACGCCGAGGGTGCGGCATCGATGAATTTCTACCGCCTCGTGCATTAACCGTGCGTGGAGCACGATTGGATTTGCTGGACGGAATGTGTCGCAGTTGTCGCGGCCAACTACCGCTTACCGCATATAGCGACCGTTTGCGGAATAAGTAACCCTCCTTAATAAACCGTATGGAATCCTAGATAAGCACGGAGTTTTCCAAGGAGACGCTGTCCTTTGTTGTGTGCAAGGGGCGGCGTCTCTTTGGTGCTTGGACACTGTTGTACAACAGTGCGGCGGCGCGTGCCATGTATTGAAAAGCCAATGTTGAGATGGGTCGTGATAATAATGGGCAAGTACGTAATCGTGGTTGAGTCTGGGTCGGATGTGACGCCGGAGCTTTGCGAGCGCTACGGCATCGTGCGCGTGCCCATGCATGTCACGATTGGTGACGAGACCGTCGAGGACGGTTCGATCGATCCGCTCGAGATTTACTCGCGCTGCAACGAGTTTGGCGTAATGCCCAAGACCAGCGGCTGCGCGCCTGCGGATTTTGCTCACGTGTACGACCGTATCCATGCCGAGCAGCCCGATGCGACCATTCTGCATCTTGCGTACTCCGAGGCCACGACCTGCTCGCATCAATCATCGAAGATTGCCGCCAAGGGGCGCGACTACGTCTACTCCATGGACACGCGCTTTGTCTCGGTGGGTCAGTCGCTCGTTGTCGTCGAGACTGCCAAATACATCGAGGCTCACCCCGATGCCACCGTCGACGAGATCTTCGCCTTCACGAACTCCGTCATGGACCGTGTGCTGCTGGGCTTTGTTCCTACCGACCTAGCCTTCCTTAAGGCAGGCGGTCGTCTGTCCAACGTGGCATTCCTTGGCGCCCATCTGCTCAAGATTAAGCCCTGCATTGAGGTGACGGGCGGCAAGTTCGTGGCGACCAAGAAGTTCCGCGGCTCTATGCTCAAGTGCGCCCGCGCCTTTATTGACCACATGGTTGCGAAGGGCGAGATTGACTACTCGCACATTGGCCTGGCGTATTCGGTGGGCCTTTCCCAGGAGCTGCGCGATGACATGGAAGTCTATGCGCATGACCTGGGCTTTAAAGACGTTACCTGGACTCAGGTCGGCGGCGTCATCTCGAGCCATTGCGGCCCGACCGCCTTCGGTGCGGTGCTCACGTTTAAGGCGTAAAGGCCGCAGGCGAGCGTTCTTCGGCCTGACATCTCGACGTAGCCCCCAGCCATGGTGATGGGGGATAGGTTAAAACGTGCCATTCTGGCCCGAGACGTTTAAACGCAAACGCATGGGCTAGAATGGCTCTGGCATTTTAATTGGTTGCATCCAAGGAGAGGCAAGGTAGCGCGAATGGCAGAAATGACGCTTGAGGGTGTGGACGCTCGTCCCGAGGACTCTGCGTTTGCCCTGGGCCGCGTGCATTCAATCGAGACGATGGGAACGGTCGACGGACCTGGCATCCGCTTTGTGGTGTTTGTTCAGGGCTGTCCCATGCGCTGCGCGTATTGCCACAATCCCGATACCTGGTCGGTCAACGGCGGCACCATGGTGACCGTCGAGCATCTGATGGACGAGTTCCAGAGCAACCATGAGTTTTACCGCAGCGGCGGAATTACGGTTTCGGGTGGCGAGCCGCTTCTGCAGCCCGAGTTTTTGGCCGACCTGTTCCGTACAATGCACAACAACCCCGATGGCCGCGTGCATACCTGCCTTGACAGCTGCGGATATGCGTTTGACCCCAACCACCCCGAGAAGTTCGATGCCGTTCTCAACGAGACCGACATGGTGCTGCTCGACATTAAGCATGCCGATCCGGTTGAGCATAAAAAGCTGACCGGATGCGATCCTGCGCGCATTCTGGCGTTTGGCGATGAGCTGGCGCGTCGCAAGATCAAGGTCGTTATCCGCCACGTGGTTGTGCCGGGCATTACCGACACGGTGGAGGAGTGTGAGAAGCTCGGTCGCCTCATCGCTCCATGGCACAACGTGGTGGGCCTGGAAATGCTGCCGTATCACACGATGGGCGTCGTCAAGTATGAGCAGCTGGGGATTCCATATCAGCTTGAGGGCG
>CATZKS010000103.1 GCA_958421035.1 uncultured Collinsella sp.
CTGGTATAGATATATCGTTCCAGCAAAAGAGAAGGTATCGTGACTATTTTAGATCTATATGGCCAATTCGAGCCCTCGCCATGGCAATTGTTGCAGCTGGGTTTCTTTTCATTAAAATTTCACTTTGGTAAATCCCCGCCCCTAAGCATTAAACCCGAAGTCCACCGAGTGGGCGAATTCCGGCGGATGTGCGCCTGAAATCGGCAACAAAAAAGCCGCCCGAAGGCGGCTATCTTGTGCAATGGAGCCAGCGACCGGGCTCGAACCGGTGACCCCCGCTTTACGAGAGCGGTGCTCTACCAACTGAGCTACGCTGGCGGCCATGTGGTGACGCAACTGAGGCGTCAACGGCTGTCTATGATACGGGACATCGCAAATCCGCGCAAGTGTTCTGACGGCTTTTCTCACTTTAAATGCACTAATATTGGAGACGTGATGTCTTGCTCTTACGGGTCTCAAGCAGAATGGGGCAGTGATGGCTCAACCCAAGATTCTTCTCACACGCATCGATGATCGGTTTATTTACGGGCAAGACGTTGAGCTGTGGAATGAGGCGGTTGGTTCCAACCTCGTCCTGATCGTTAACGACGAGATTGCGGCGGATTCACGCAAGTGGGCGCCTATGAGGGTCGCGGCGCCCGAGGGCGTGTGGACACGGTTTTTCTCGGTGCAAAGGACCGTCGACATCATTCATACCGCAACGCCGCGTCAGTTGATTCTGATCATGGTGGCCTCACCCGCCGAAGCGCTCGCGCTGGTTAAGGGTGGTGTGCCGATCACCAAGATCAGCATCGGCCATATGCAGGCAGGGGAGGGCAAGCGCCCCATAACGCCCGCAGTCGCCGTAGACGACGCAGATGTCGCCGCCTTCAAAGAGCTACAAAAGCTCGGCATAGAGCTGGAAATCCGCTATCTCCCCAGCTCCAATCCTGATCCCCTCCGACTAGTCATTTAAAAACGTCCCCAATGACTGGGTAGCAAAACGCCCGTCGGCGGTGTGCCGGCGGGCGCTGTTGTGCGATATGTTGCGCTGTGGGCTTAGTGCCTCATAAAATGGTATTCGATCACATTGCTGTAGGGATGACCCGGGCCCACAATGCCCTGCGGGAACAGCGGCTGGTGCGGTGTGTCGGGGTACATCTCTGCCTCGAGGGCAAAGCCGGCACCCCAGCCATAGTTGGCGTCGTCCTTGGCGTGCTCGTCGTCCAGCCAGTTGCCGGTGTAGAGCTGCACGCCCGGGGCGGTGGTGTAGTAGTCCAGCTCGCGGCCGGTCCACATCTCCTCGACGTGCAGGGCGCGGCGCAGATTGCGGCCGTACTGATAGCCATCGATGCACAGACAGTGATCGTAGCCACGGGCCTGCTTAATCTGCGGATCGTCGGTCTCCATGCCAGGCGCGACGGGGCGCAGCTCGCGAAAGTCAAACGGCGTGCCCTCGACCGGAGCAATCTCGCCGGTGGGGATGTTCTGCTCGTTGATGGGCAGGTAGTGGGCAGCGTTGGCAACAAAGAAGTGCTCGCAGTCCATGCCGGCGTTATGGCCGGCAAGGTTAAAGTACGTGTGGTTGGTCATGGACACGTAGGTGGCGCGGTCGCTCTCGCAGCCGTATTCGATACGGAAGCGGCCGGTGCGTGTCACGGTAAACACGGCCGTAAAGGTGCGGTTGCCGGGCAGGCCCAGCTCACCGTCCTCAAGCGAGGTGGTCATGCGCACGGCGTTATGGACCTCGTCGAGCTCAACATCCCACACGCGCTTGTGCAGACCATGCTCAAGATCGCTGTGCAGGTTGTTGACGCCTTCGTTGGCTGGCATATGCCAGTCCGTGCCGGCGATGGTAATCGTGGCGCCCGCGGTGCGGTTTGCCACGGGGCCGATGGTCGCGCCAAAGCAGGCGGGGTTGTCAAAGTAATCCTCGAGCTTATCGAAGCCCAGCACCACATCGCGCACGTTGCCGGGAATGTCGGGCACGTCGATGCCCAGCACGGTGGCGCCATAGTCCATAATGCGAACGCAGATCTCGGGCCCGTTGAGGGTGTAGCGATGAACGGGGGTACCGCACGGCGCGGTGCCGAAAAGCTCGGAAGTGATCATTTGGTTCCTAACATCGAGGTATTTCGGACAAACTGTAGCGCGAACAGGCGAGATTATCACTACACCCCACTAAAGCAGGGGGTATTTTTCTCAAAAAAGTGATGATTGAAACTGTGCGGGCGTTCATTTTTGACGCGTACGAGTCTGATACAATTTGTTCGTTACTGTTTGAATGATATGCGCGCAAAGAACGGCGAGGATTCATCGTGATTAAGGCAGAGCGACAGGATAAGGTTCGTCAGCTGCTCGAAGAGCAGGGCACGGTCTCGGTTAAGGAGATTTCGGATGCGCTTGGCGTTTCGGACATGACGATTCGCCGCGACCTCGAAGAACTTGCGAGCCTGGGCGAGATTGAACGCGTGCACGGAGGAGCCCGTAGCGCACAGGGCCGTCCCCACGCTATGTTGCGCCGCGAGTATTCGCACAGCGAAAAGCGCACTAAGCATGCCGAGGAAAAGCTGCAGATTGCGCGCCATGCTGTGGAGCTTATCGAGGAAGGCTCGACCATCTTTTTGGGCACGGGTACTACGGTGGAGCAGATGGCCTCGATGTTGCCGGCGTTTCGCCTGCGCATTGTGACCAATTCGCTTTCGGTGTTTAACCTGCTTGAGGCGCGCGAAGACTGCGACCTGTGCCTCGTGGGCGGTATGTACCGTCGCCGCACCGCCGCTTTTGTGGGACCAACGGCCGAGGATACCCTGCGTGCGCTGGGCATCGATGCGGCGTTTATCGGTGCCAACGGCATCTTGGACGGTGACGTATCTACGTCCAACATGGACGAGGGCCGTATCCAGCAGCTCGCCTTTAGCAAGGCAGACTCGCGCTACCTGATCGCCGATTCCAGCAAAATCGGCAAGCGCGACTTCTACACCTTCTGCCGCCTGGACAGTTTGGACGCCGTGGTGTGCGAGCCGGATATTGCAAATGAGGATCGCGCCGCCATCGAGGAGCACACGCAGGTCATTTGTTAGCAAGCGCTGCGGGAGATCGGACCAAGTATTCAGTTTGTGGGCTAGACCAGGCGGCCGTAGTCCTGTGACTGATGAAAGACATGGGCGATATAGATCGTATCGCGCTCAAACTTGTAAAGACACACGTATTTGTTGACGGTAAACGATCGATAATTGCGTGCCGCCAGCTCTCGTATGTGGGAGAGGGGCCGTAGGAGCGGCTGCTCGCGAAGCAGATCAAGCTGATATTCAAACTCAGCAACAAAATTGCCTGCTGCACGTGGGTTCATAAGGATTTGAGCAAGGTATCTGACAATAGCCTCGTATTCATATTGTGCGCTTTCGAGTATTACGACGTTATAGGCCATATTTGTCTCGTATCGCGGTCGCGAAGGAGTCGTAGTCGCTGTAGTCGCCTTGCGATATCTCGTCTTCTGCCAACATCATACGAGACAGCAGCTTGGCTTTGGCGATTTCGTCTTGCATGAGACGATACTGGTCGCTGCTGATGCAGTGCATGGCCTCATAGCCGTTCTTAGTTACGGTGACGTCGCGCTCGGACTCAACAAGCGCGGTAAATGCAGCGGTGTCCTTCATGTCTCGGACGGGCACACAGGTGGGCATAGGTACCTCCTTTGCGTTGGGACACAATTGTACCACGCCTTGACAAGAATTCGGTACCGTCAAATTGTCTCAATCTGTAACGGGTGGGTGTGATCGGAGAGTCTGAGGGTCTTTATGGGTGGAGCAAACGGCGTGACATGCGCTGTTGAATCCGTACGCCCGCTTGCGTTTTCGAGTGAAGAGGCAGCAAAGTTGATTGGCGTAAGCGCGAAGACCCTTGCAAATTGGCGCTGTCCTAGTAAGGGGCCGGAGTACATTCGCCTCGGCAAATCCTCGCGATCCCATGTTCTTTATTGTTACGATGATCATGAGGCTTGGCTGCACTCTCTGCGCCAGCAGGCCAAGGTAAATTGATTGATAGCTGTTGGGCGCGGACAATATCGTTTGGACGGGTATAGCATGGTTCCATGCTCCGCGTTGCTAATTGCGCCGCTGCGTCATTTGTGAAATGGAATGATTGATGATGGAGAGGCGTGAGGTTCTCGGCTTGCCGCTTTTCACTTGGACTAATGACTGCGGCGGCAGAAAAATGTCCTGGCGAACGACTATCGTATAGAACGCAGCGGTGGTTAGATGGGTCTTCGCGGTTTGAGTGGTACATGGATTGTCGGATGTGGGAGACGTGAGAAACCCATGGTTTGGGGCAAGGTTGCTATTCTGACGAGTTTATCTCTTCATCCCTGTGGCAAAATGAGGACATATTGTCCTGTTATCTATCCAGAAGGTGCGTCATGCAATTATCAGCAGATGAGGTAAAGGCCAAGAGACAGGAGCTCGGCTTGACTCAGAAGGAATTCGCCGCTGCCCTAGGCATGGGCCCCAACGGCGAGCGAACGGTGCGCCGCTGGGAGGCAGGCGAAACAAGGCCCACCGCAGCCGAGTCGAAGTACATCTCCACCCTCGGCCATCGCGCCCCCTTTGCACCCGCAGGGGAGGGGAAGCCTGCCTTCACCTTCATCGACCTGTTCGCGGGCATCGGCGGGATCCGCATGCCGTTCCAGGAGCTGGGCGGCAGGTGCGTCTTCTCCTGCGAGTGGGATAAGTTTGCGCAGAAGACCTACCGCATGAACTACGGCGAAACCCCGGCGGGGGACATCCGTGAGGTCGCCGCTTCAGACATCCCCGACTTCGACGTGCTGCTCGCTGGCTTTCCATGCCAGCCGTTCTCGCTTGCGGGTGTGTCCAAGAAGCGCTCCCTTGGTCGCGCTACGGGCTTCGAAGACAAGACGCAGGGCACGCTCTTCTTCGAGGTTGCACGCATCCTGAACGAGAAGCGCCCGAAGGCGTTCCTGCTCGAGAACGTGAAGAATCTGATCAGTCACGACAGGGGCAGAACGTTCGACGTCATCATGCAGGTCCTCCAGGACGAGCTCGGTTACCACGTTCACTACAAGGTTCTGGACTCCAAGGGTTGGACATGCCAGCACCGCGAGCGCATCTACATTGTTGGCTTTCGCGACGATGTGGAGTTCTCTTGGGACGACCTCGACTGCCCGAACAGTGGTCAGAAAGCCGCGGAGATTCTGGAGGAGGATGCGGACGCGAGGTACGTGCTCTCCGACAAGCTGTGGTCATATTTGAAAGCATACAAGGCCAAGCACGAGGCCGCCGGCAACGGGTTCGGCTACGGTCTTATCACTCCATCGGACACCACGAGGACGCTCTCCGCACGCTATCATAAGGACGGTAGTGAGATCTTGGTCTCGCGCGGCGAGGGCGAGAACCCCCGTAAGCTGACCCCTAGAGAGTGCGCGCGCTTGCAGGGATTTCCCGACCGGTTCATAATCCCGGTCTCCGACACACAGGCCTACCGCCAGTTCGGCAATTCGGTGACGGTCCCTGTAATACGGTCGGTGGCCAAGCTCATGATGGGAGCGTGTCAGGATGGATTACGGGGCGCTTAGCAGCTACTTCGACGGCGCGGTCTCGAAGACCCTCGCGGACGTCGATATCGACGCAGGTAGGAGTAATCAGCACGAGTTCAACGGCACGCTGCCGCTGAGGTCGCTGTTCGGTGACGACGACATCCGCGACATCCGCACCACGTTCGCCTACATGTGCGACGAGGCGGAGCCGGAGATGTGCGACGGGACCGTGACTTGGTACGATGCGCGCCGCAAACATCCCACGAGAACCGAGTACCGTCTCTACTACAAGGACAACCCCGCCATCAGGCAGGCATCCGCTGGCGACCTCATGGTGGTCGCCAACTCCGATGACCTCGGGCTGCTCATCATCTTCGCTAAAAAAGGCTCGACCATCGAGTCGCAGCTGAGGTGGCTGTTCGGCTTCGAGGAGCCCGACCGCTCGGGCTATGCCGTATCAAAGGGCGAGCGCAACCGTATCGGTGCGGTGGCCTCGCGCATCCTCGGCATGATTGGTATCGAGACGCGCGCTCCCTTGAGCGCGGATATCTACTTGGACGATATGGTCAAGAGGTTTGGACATACGTTTCCGAAGGGCATCGACTTTACGGAGTACTCCATCTCAACCCTTGAAGGTCTCGACTGGGCGGATGACCCCGATCGAAGCCTGCTCGCGTGCTACGAGCGCGAGGAATTGCTGTTCAAGGTGTTTGAGCGCCATCTGCTTGAGAGAGACCTTGCGCCCTATTTGAACGGCCAGCTCGACGTCGACGGCATTCTGAAGACCACCATGTCGACCTTCCAGCGCAGGAAGTCCCGCGCGGGCACAGCGTTCGAGCACCAGCTTGAGTTCCTGTTCAAGGGTAGGGGAATCCGATACTCCGCACAGCCCTACACCGAGGGAAAGTCGAAGCCGGACTTCATTTTTCCGTCAATCGAGTGCTACCGGGATGAGGGGTTCCCCTCCTCGAGCCTTACGATGCTCGGTGCGAAGACGACCATCAAGGAGCGCTGGAGGCAGGTGCTCGAGGAGGCGAACCGCATCGAGCGTAAGCACCTTATCACGCTGGAGCCCGCCGTGAGCGTGGACTACACGAACGCCATGCGTGACAGCAAGCTCCAGCTCGTCATCCCCTCCCAGCTTTTCCCCACCTACACGCCTTCACAGCAAGAATGGCTCATGGATGTGGGAGGCTTCTGCGAGATGGTCGAGGAGAGGCAACGGGTACTTGACTAGGCCGGGACAATAAGAGCGTTGAGGCGGCGCGCAAGCGCATGACCATCCTGAAGGGCTCCGAAAAGATTGTGGCATCGCTCAATCAGTTCGGCGTTGTCCGGCGCGTGAGGCGGGGGCACTACGTGATTGCAGAGCCCATCGAACTGAATGACGAGCTTACGCGGTTTTTGGTCTTTGCCGACATGCTGGTAAACCGGTCGAGTTACCGGACGTTCCTGGAACTGCAGGACGTGGCCGAGTTGTTTCCGTTCGCGTGCCGTGTGAGCAAGGAGGGACTTGTGGCTGACGAGCGGTTCGAGGTGAACAACTTCGGCGGGGAGTTCTCGGTGGGGATACGGGAGTAGGAGAGTACAGGTCACTCCTACGACGCAACACCTTTGCCACGCGTGAAAAGCATATCGTCAATCGAAAGCTGCAGGATTTGCAGTTTACCCTGCTCCTCGGCTGGTATCAGCGACGAATCGAGCTTCTCCTTAAGGACTGCGACTATGTACTGGCAGTTGATTGTGCTGGCGCGTGCGATTATGTCACGCAACACCTTACCCTCGATGTTTTCAAGGACGTCATGCACTATGAAGCGCGGAGTCTTGATGCCCTTTGATTCTGCAAACTGCTGATACGCTAAATCAAATGCGGCGATGAGTGACTTGCGTGTGCCCGTGCTGGAGCCAGCGGTATCACGTATTGCAACGGGGAACTTGTTCGACTCTTCATAGTAAACGAGCAGCGGCGATTCGTTGTTGAACTCCCTGGCAAGCGGAGTGAAGAATGCGTTAAACGCAAGCATCATTGCAGCAAAATCGTTGGATTGCGGCTCGTCGCCATCATCAGACGAGCCAAGCGATGCGATTTTTCCCTCAATGCTGGTCTGTTCTACCTCAAAGCTGTTGAGCGTATCTATTACTTCTCGGCATTTGCCGATACTGCTCGAAAGCTCAACTAGGCGTGCCTGAAGCGACTCGTACTCATCGATGAGGTCTTGCTCCACCAATGACATGAATTGGCTGTTCTGCGATGACAGTTGGCTGATTTCACGTTGCACAGATGC
>CATZKS010000104.1 GCA_958421035.1 uncultured Collinsella sp.
CCGCAGGAAGCTTGGATACGCCTAGGCGCGGTCCAAGAAATCGTCCGCACCCCCTATGCTGTCGGCGCGGACTTCGAATTCAGAGAGGGTGATTGCAATGCTATACGAATTTAAATAGATCTCTAATGCTTGATTAAGACCATGTCTATGTCAAAAAACATACAAAAGTGTTAGTCTTTTGACATGAAACACTTTGATGAAATATTCGAACTGGCGGCAGATGGCTACGGCATCGTGACTGCTGCGCAGGCACGCGAGATTGGCGTAACCACTGGAGAACTGAGCCGATGGTGTGCCACTGGGAAATTGATGCGCCGAGGACATGGGGTGTACAAGCTCACCCAATGGGTTCCGACGCCCCGTGACGTCTTTGCGGAGGCAGTGGCTCTTGTTGGTGACGAGGGTTTCCTGTGGGGCGAATCAGTGCTGTCTATGCACGCACTTGCACTTGTTGATCCTCGTGCCGTGACCGTGGCAACACCAAAGCGTATTCGCCGCAAACTGCCAGCTTGGGTAAAAACAGTGCCCGCTCCAGAGAATGCGAAAACGACGTTCTATGAAGGAATCCCTTCTCAATGCGTTGCCGATGCGATTGAGGCTTGTAAGGGGTCCGTTATGACCGAACGCCTCATCGAGGCAACCAAGCACGCTCAAGCCGAGGGTCTTATTACCTCCAATGAGCATGAGAGACTGATGAAGGAGCTGTCGTGAAGGAAGTCAAGAAGCCAACCAGCAGACGTAACCTTGACATAGCGATAGACCGACTCTGCGCTGATTTGGACGAAGAACCGGGCCGCGTTAAAAGGCTCATTGCGGCCGTTGTTGTTGGGCAAATGCTACCCGATGGAGCCGCAAAGGGTGGAAATGCCCTGAAGATTCGCTTTGGGAAGGATGCCACGCGGTTCTCGCGCGACCTCGATACCGCCAGGGCATCCTCACTGAACGATTACATGACGAAGCTTGAAGATTCGCTCACTATAGGCTGGAACGGATTCTCGGGTGCCATTGTTCCGAGGGAGCCCATGATCTGATAGATCTCCAGATTGCAATTTCCAACGGGGAAATTGATTACCTAAAAACTCGAGAGGTCTGTATCAGACTCTTTGCGTATCGTGCGGAGCAGGAGTGGCCTCCAATGATCTCGAGGGGAGTGGGCTGGGACTCACTGTATTTCTCCCAGGCGGAAGGACTTAACGTTTTGCCGACTGTCGATGATGCCGTGGCATGGGCGAACGACTTGATTGCAAAAATCGATTCTGCTCGTTAGTGACACTGCTGAGATCTCTCGCTTACGCCATAGCAACCCCACGCGCAGCACTCAGCAGCTCGTACTCCCTTTGACTCCAATGGCGCAGCTCGGCAGCCTCGACGGCATCTCGGCATAGGTCCAAAAACACCTCGGCCCCATCGCAGAAGCACTCGCGGGCAAAGTCACCCGAACCGCTTGCGACGCACGTGCCGTCGGCAAACAGCTTCCAGCTAGACAGCTCGCGCGAGTCGTCTCCAAGCAGCTTGATCTGCAGTACGTGCGGGTCGCCGGCGGTGTAGAGCTCTTTCTCGAGCGCCTGCACGGTAAAGCGCATCTGGTGGGGGAGACTGCTCTTGACCATGGCCGAGGCATAGCCGTTCGGCTTGTCCAGAAGATGCATTCGTTTTGGCTTGGCTGCCAGGTTGTGGAAATTGCGCTCGCTGCGCACGGAGAAATTGTCCATACGGACTCCGTTCATCGATGTTGGCAGGGCCACCGTGCCTCTTGGCCGGTTGGCGTCGGGATCGTGGAGCCAACTCTCTACCCCGACTCTGGATAAAACGTGCCCGCTCCTTGCAGACACGATGGAGTCTATCAGCGCACGCGGACAGAAATCAAGCGCCGAGTGCGAAATGACGCGTGGACGGCGCTTGATTTCGCCGGCTGCTGCTAGGCTTAAATCAGAAAAAGTGTCGAAATCAGCCGTGTAAAAGTACGGAAAAGTGTCGTAATACACACTTAAATATCTCGAAAAAGTGTCGAAATAAGCACCTAACAACTACGGAAAAGTGTATCCTAGTGCTAAAACAGCATGTAATAAGGGGTGCGCTTATGCTACAGAGAAAAGCGAAAGCACAGTTTGAATCTTGGCTTGCCTTGTCGCCTAACAAGGCTCTTTTGGTCAAGGGCGCCCGGCAGGTGGGAAAGTCATATCTGGTCAACGCGTTTGCAAGCGAATCATTCGAAAATGTCGTGACGTTCGACCTTATCGCCGACGCGTCCGTGCGCGAGTCGTTTTTGGCGGCGAAAAGTGCGGACGACCTGCTTATGCGCATGTCTATCGCTGCGACGCAGCCGATGGTTGCGAACAAGACCGTCGTGGTTATCGACGAGGTGCAGCGATGCCCCAACGTGGTGACGTTTATCAAATACCTGGTCCAGCGCGGCGACTTTCGATACATCCTTACCGGATCGCTCCTTGGCGTGGAGCTCGAGGGCATCGATTCCCTGCCGGTGGGGTATGTCGAGCAGGTCCAGATGTACCCGCTCGACTTTGAGGAGTTTTGCTGGGCAAATGGCGTTGGTGCCAGCGTGTTTGACATGCTCAGGGGCTGTCTAAAGGATGAGGGGGAGCTCCCTGGCTACCTGTATGACCGCTTGCTCGATCTGTTCCATCAGTATGTTGTGGTGGGAGGCATGCCCGACGCGGTCAATTCCTTCTTGGCGACGCGCAATGTCGACGAGGTTCGAAACATCCACCGCGATCTTCACGCCCTGTATCGCGATGACATCGCAAAGTACGCTCCGCCCGAGCTACGCTTGGTTATTCGCGATATCTATGATTTGATTCCCAGTGAGGCCGGCTCCAAAAACAAGCGATTCAAACTGTCATCGATTAACGGTGTCAAACGTTTTTCGCAGGTGACAGATCATTTTCTCTGGTTATCGGAGGCAGGCGTTGCGCTTCCCGTGTATAACGTAACGGCGCCCGTGGCACCCCTTTTATTGGGTGAGCAACGAAATCTGTTTAAGCTGTTTTACTTGGACACCGGAATGCTCATGTCGTCGTATTCCAAAAGGGTCGCCCAAGGCGTTTTTGATGGGGAGGCGGAAGACGCCTTTGGCATGAACATGGGGGCGGCGTTTGAGGGCTTCGTTGCCCAAGAGCTCAAAGCTCATGGATTTAGATTGCGCTACTTTACATCCAAAAAGGTCGGTGAGCTCGATTTTGTGGAAGAGACGTTCGATGGGGAAGTGCTTGCCATCGAGGTCAAATCGGGCAAGAGCTTTAAGTCCCACGCGGCGCTCGATAACGCACTGGCAACGAAGGGCTACGGAATCGATCGCGCCCTGGTACTTGCGGAATGCAATCTTCACCGCGATGGTGACGTGCTGTATCTGCCCATCTTTATGGCAGGGCTTTTGGAGCCGTAACGTGCCGCCGGCTCTTCCGGCCCTCCCTTAACCCTCGCTACTCATCATCCCCGTCGTTGGGGTCGCCCTTGAGGGTGTTGATGTCCAGGTACTGGTTTTCGTCCTCTTTTTGCTGGGTCTCCGACTCCGCTTGGGTGGGGCCGCGGAACAGCTGGAATCCCTCAAACGCAATGACGCCGAGCAGGGCAATGATAATGGCGATAAAGGCAACCTTGACTGCCTGCGGAAATTCCGAGAAACGCAGCTCCTTTTCCTCGGCGTAATAATCGGCGAAGCGCTCTTCGCCCGTGCTTTTGGTATACGCCGGCGCGGACGCGGCCTCCGGGTCATATTCCGGCGCAGGCGTGGCGGCGTACGGATCGTTGAGATAATCGCTTGATGCGGTGCCATAACCCTCGGTCTCGATGCGACCATTGCCAGCATAGTCATCGGAATAATCGGAATATGCTGCACCGCCCTCATAGTCCACGGCGCTCGTGTTGGTGGCAAAAAGCGGGTTAACTGGAACGTCGAGCGCCGGCATGCCGGTAGAGGTCTCATCCAGATCGGCTGTGGCCCAGGAATCGTAGGCAACCTGATGGGCAACGGGCTCGTCGAGCCTTGCGATCGGAGGCTTGCGTGCCGCAGGAACAGGCAACTGCTGGGCGCTGTACATAACGGTGCTGTCGGCCGATTTGCCCTGCGTCGCTGCAGCGAGAAATGCCGCGGTCTCGGACGGGTCGCTTGCGGGGCGGGGAGCGGTCGTGGGCGCCGAAGTGGGTGCGGGCGTAGGCGCGGGCGTCGAAACAGGCGACTGCGCAGGAGTCGGCGCAGGTGCGGACTTAGGCGCAAGTGCGGGATTGGGGGTTGACGGGCGAGCCCCGCCGCCCATGAGTTCGTCGGTGGTCCACGGGCGATCATCCATCACGTCGTCAAGGCTCAGCGAAAACAGGTCGTCTTCACCCTCATCGAACATGCGGTGCACATGTCCACCAATTGCCGGAATCAATCCGCGACCGGTGCATGATGCCTTGCTCAACGCCATTCTGTTCCATCCTTTCGAAATACTAATGACATCGATTATATGGAACTTCCCAAGCGGCTCGGTCTTGGATTCGCGCTTTCCAGAATTCGCGCCCAAAAGGGGAGGGGCAATCCAGGCGAGTGCCTACTTGTCGCCGGCAGCAGCCTTGGCCTCATTGAGGTAGCTATAGAAGCTGTACTTGGAGATGCCAAAGAACTCGCAGGCGCGCTCGCTCGACTTGGAAATGAGGAAGGCGCCGCGACGGTCGAGGTAGCCAATGGCACGAATGCGCTCGTCTTTGGTCATGAGTGCCGCGGGCTTGCCCACAAACTGCTCGCACTCGTGCAGCAGGTCCTCGAGCAGGTCGCCGATGTTCTTGGTAATGGGCTCGGGCTCGGTATAGCCCGTGCCGCCGGTGCCGGTAAAAGCGTCGAGCGAGCGCTCAAAAGCCTTCATGAGCGTAATGTCAAAGTTGATGCCCAAAATGCCGACGGGTTTGCCCTCATCGTTGCGGATAAAGATCGTCGACGATTTGAGCAGCTTACCGTCGGTGGTTTTAGTGAGGTACGGCTCGCGGTCGTGTACATCGGTGGCGCCCTCGTGCATGGACTCAAACACGATATGGCTGGGGCCGTCACCCAGTTTGCGCCCGCTGACGTGGCCGTTTTCGATCACTACGATGGAATGGTCCACGTCCTCGGTCTCCAGATCGTGGACGACGACTTCGCAGTTGGGGCCAAATTGGAGCGCCAGACCGTGTGCGAGGCGCTTGTAAAACTCAATCTGTGCGGGGGTCATGGGTACCTTCCTAAAAATTAGTTTGGGCTCACTGTGCCATAAACCACACATGACCGCAAACAAATCCATCAACAAGGCAATTCATGACCGTTCGGCGGCGAAAAAGTACCGATTACGGCAACAAACAATTCGTTAGATATACCAATCAAAAAGTGTGATAGAACAGTGCTAACAAACTTTTTGTTTGGCATCCACATAAAAGTTCAGTCGCATGAATGGGAATGGGCTGAAACGCGTATGCGGGGGCCGACAAGAGAGAACTTAAGGAGTTCACCGTATGGCCGATAAGATCCAGTGGGCGGGCAACACGATGCCCAAGAGCGATGACAAGCACTTGGGAATCATGAGCCTTGACCACGTGAAGAAGGCCCGTGCCTTCCACCAGTCGTTCCCCCAGTACACCGTCACTCCGCTTGCCCGCCTGGATGGCCAGGCCGCGCGCCTGGGCCTGTCCAACCTGTGCGTTAAGGACGAGAGCTATCGCTTTGGCCTCAACGCCTTTAAGGTTCTGGGCGGTTCGTTTGCCATGGCCAACTACATTGCCGACGAGACTGGCAAGGACGTTGCCGAGTGCACCTTCGATTACCTGACCTCCGATCAGCTTGCCAAGGACTTTGGCCAGGCTACCTTCTTTACCGCCACCGACGGCAACCATGGCCGCGGTGTGGCATGGGCTGCCAACAAGCTGGGCCAGAAGGCCGTCGTGCACATGCCCAAGGGTTCCACCAAGCCCCGCTTCGATAACATCGCTGCCGAGGGCGCCACGGTGACCATCGAAGAGGTCAACTACGACGAGTGCGTGCGCATGGCCGCCGCCGAGGCCGATGCCTGCGAGCGCGGCGTCATCGTTCAGGACACCGCCTGGGAGGGCTACGAGAAGATTCCGTCCTGGATCATGGAGGGCTACGGCACCATGGCTTCCGAGGCTGCCGAGCAGCTGCGTGAGATGGCCATCAACCGCCCGACGCACGTCTTTGTCCAGGCTGGTGTAGGCTCGCTCGCCGGCGCCGTGGTGGGCTACTTCACCAACCTGTATCCCGATAACCCGCCCACCTTTGTCGTGGTCGAGTGCGCGCCTGCCGCCTGTCTGTACAAGGGCGCTGCCGCCGGCGACGGCGATCCGCGCATCGTGGACGGCGACATGCCCTCCATCATGGCCGGCCTGTGCTGCGGCGAGCCCAACATCCTGGGCTGGGATATCCTGCGCAACCATACCACCGCTTTCGTGTCCTGCCCCGACTGGGTTACTGCTCGCGGCATGCGCACCCTGGGTGCTCCCGAGAAGGGTGACCCGCGCGTCATCTCCGGCGAGTCCGGCGCTGTGACCACCGGCCTGGTCGAGACCCTCATGCTCGATCCCGAGTACGCCGAGCTCAAGGAGCTCATCGGCCTGGACAAGACGAGCTCCGTGCTCTGCTTCTCCACGGAAGGTGACACCGATCCGGATCAGTACCGTCGCATCGTCTGGGAGGGCGAATACCCCACTTGCTAATACTGGGCGGAGTAAATAGGTATCGCTCCGCCACCTCACAGGTAGATCCCTTCGTATGAAAGGTTATGAACAATGGCTAAAGAACTCGATTTCGACGCTATCAAGGCTGCTGCTGAGTCCCACCGTGCTGATATGACTCGTTTTCTTCGCGCAATGATTAGCCATCCCTCTGAGTCTTGCGAGGAGGGTGAGGTTGTCGCCTGCATCAAGGCCGAGATGGAGAACCTCGGCTATGACGAGGTCAAGGTCGACGGCCTGGGCAACGTTATGGGCTTTATGGGCGAGGGCGACAAGATTATCGCCATCGACTCCCACATCGACACCGTCGGCATCGGCAACATCGAGAACTGGGACGCCGATCCCTATGAGGGCTACGAGACCGACGAGATCATCTACGGCCGCGGCGGCTCCGACCAGGAGGGTGGCATGGCTTCTGCTACCTACGCTGCCAAGATGATGAAGGACATGGGCCTTATCCCCGAGGGCTACAAGATCATGGTCGTCGGTACCGTCCAGGAAGAAGACTGCGACGGCATGTGCTGGCAGTACATCTACAACAAGGACGGCATTAAGCCCGAGTTCGTCATTTCCACCGAGCCCACCGACGGCGGCATCTATCGCGGTCACCGCGGCCGTATGGAGATCCGCGTCGACGTTCACGGCACCTCCTGCCACGGCTCCGCTCCCGACCGCGGCGACAACGCCATCTACAAGATGGCCGACATCATCGCCGACGTCCGCGCCCTCAACAACAACGGCTGCGACGAGTCGACCGACATCAAGGGCCTCGTCAAGATGCTCGACCCCAAGTACAACCCCGAGCACTTCGAGGACGCCCGCTTCCTGGGCCGCGGCACCTGCACCGTCAGCCA
>CATZKS010000105.1 GCA_958421035.1 uncultured Collinsella sp.
AGCAGCTGGGGATTCCCTATAAGCTTGAGGGCGTTCCACAGATGGATACTGCGCGCATGCTCGAGCTGCGCAACGCTGTCATGACGGGCATGAAAAAGCGCCGCGCGGAGCTAAAAAACGCCATCGGCTAGCAAGTCATTTTCGCTCCCCAAAGGCACTCATTGGGGACAGACTTAAATGAGTGCCCCTGGGCACCAAGTTGATTGCCAAAGAGCCCCGTCAAGTTGCGGTGGAATAGTTCTTGTTTTTCGGCTTATGCCGTCCAAACAGGAACTATTTCACCGCAACTGCGTTTTGGGTAGAGATGTGCAACAGAATTGGCAAAAATGCATAGAAACGCTTGTGGTTTCTTTAAAGACACCTTAAACGCCACTGAATATCTTTGGAAAGAAATGCCTGCTCGGTATCATGCTGCTCGTATATAAACGGTAGCAGTCAGGAGACCACGTGCGAAACATCGCATCGCGGGACGAGTATGTGCCGCAGCATGGCAGCAGATATAAGACGAAGGACACGTCTTCGCGTGGCCTTGCCGACACTCGCATCCGCGTGAGGAAGATTGCCGCCATTGGGATGCTAACGTCGGCGGTTATTATCCTCGGAATTACCGCCAAAACCTATGCGTCGGAGCGAATGGCACACTCAGATGCGTCAACGGTACAGACGCAAAACAAAAAGGTCTCTGAATCTAAAGTCACCGCAAGTCAAACCCTGTCGACAGCGAACCTCAAGACGGGGCTTTCGAAGGCGGACTTTAACGAAATTCCCTCAGGCGATACCGTGCAGACCTTCTCACTGGTTGATGACCAGATCCTCGCCCTGGAGGATGAGAACCTCGCCGCACTCCAGAATGCGCTTGACCAGGCACAGGAGCTGGGCGATGTGGGCGTGGTGTTTTACGACCTGTCGAGCGGTAAGGGCGTGACGTATAACGCTGATGTCGAGGTGTACGGTGCGAGTAGCTACAAGGCACTTTATGCGTTGTACATTTGCGAATCTCTGGTCGAGACGGGCCAGGTTTCACCCGATGACTCCCTTGGCACCTATGGTGGCTACAACATGGGTTGGCAGACGGTACGCGACTTGATCGAGGCTGCGGTCGTTTATTCAGACAACGATTCGTTTATTGCGTTACGTGCGGCGTTTGACCGTGTCGGTTACGAGGATTGGATTGTCGGTCTTGGCATCGATTACGATACGGCACTGGATCCGATGAGTGATTTTCCGACCTACTGCCCGCGCACTTCTGCGAGGTTATGGCGCGAGATGAGCGAGTATCTGAGCATGGATACCGAGACTTCACAGTGGTTGTCGGGCCTTCTGGCATCAACATCGCGCTCGTTTATTCGCGATGGCATTGCGGACGAGCAGGTTTTGGTGCGCAACAAGGCAGGCTGGATTAGCGAGGATGGTTACTATTCGACATGCGATGCAGGCCTCATCGACATCGATGGCCGTACCTATGTCATGAGCGTCATGACATCGATACCATGGAGTGACCGTTCGAGCGAGGTTACGGCCGCGATTGCAAAGGCTCTGTTTGATACGCGAGCTGCACTGGCTTAGCGTGTTCGTTTGGCGAGGTCAAACAAAATGCTGGTACCATACCTTGGTTGAGAATTACGTATAGGTTTGGGGAATGGTATGGCTACCATCGCGATTATCGGTGCGCTCGAAAAAGAGATCATGCAGATTAAGGAAGAGCTGAGCGACGTTTGCGAGGCACGGGAGGCAGGCTTGACCGTTGTGAGCGGTGAGCTCGACGACCTGACAGTTGTCGCCACAACGGCGGGCATGGGCACGGTGAACGCCGCCGCTGCAACACAGCACCTCATTAGCAAGTATGCTCCGCAGGCTGTTGTGTTTTCGGGCATTGCGGGCGGTTTGAACCCCAAGCTCCATATCGATGACGTGGTCATTGGCAAACGCCTACGCTATCTGGATACCGATACCGCGCTTATCGCCGAGTCCGCACCGGGGCTCGAGGAGTTTGGCTCGACGCCCGCGCTGGTCGATATTGCCGCCGACGTGCTTGCTGAGCGTGGGTTTGTTGACGCTTCGAAAAATGCAGTCGCTTCGAACGAGGGCACCAAGCAGTTCCTGGTCGGCACGATTGCCACGGGTAACCGCTTTGTGACGGGCGCCACCATGCGCAACGACGCTATCGAGGCGACGCATGCCGATTGCGTCGAGATGGAGGGCGCGGCAATTGCGCACATCGCGGCCAAGAATGGTGTCGATTGCCTGGTACTGCGCGCTATCAGCGATAATTGTGACGAGGCATATGACGCGTTTTGCGAGCGCGAGTTCGATCTGGACGAGTACGCTCGCACCGCGAGCGGCATCACGCTTGACATCGTTCGTCGTATCGCCGCCGCGCAATAGCACGCCCGTTTTGTAAAAACCTACGACCAAGGAGTGTCCATGGCCGATTCAATTAACTACCAGCTTGCCAAGTTCGTCGCCAGCTACGGCAAGGTTTCGCAGATTCCCGAGTCAACCTGTCCCGAGGTGAGCTTCGTCGGCCGCTCCAACGTGGGCAAGTCCTCCATTATGAACAAACTCTTTGGCCGCAAGAACCTGGTCAAGGTTTCGAGCACGCCGGGCAAGACGAGCAACATCAACTTTTTTGAGGCCGACGACGTGCATTTTGTGGACCTGCCGGGCTACGGTTTCGCCCGTCGTTCCAAGGCCGAGCGCGACCGCTGGGCCGAGCTCATCGGCGACTTTTTCGACTCGGAGCGTAGCTTTAACCTGGTTGTGTCGCTGGTGGATATTCGTCACGACCCCAGCAAGCTCGATCACGACATGATTGACTACCTGCAGGGCAACGAGTTCAACTTTATCGTCTGCCTCACCAAGGCCGACAAACTCAGCCGTACCCAGCAGGCCCGTCAAGCGGCAGCCATCAAAAAGCAGCTCAACGTCCCGGCCGAAAATGTAATCATCACAAGCTCCCAGACCGGCACCGGCATCGACGAACTCAAGCGCCGCATTGCCGAGGCCTGCCTTTAGTCAGGCCGCGGCCCCTCAAAAGCTCTCATCTATATCACCTCAGTGATAGTTATTGGTAAACTATCACTGAGTTGATATTTTTTTGGAGGTCGATATGGAGCTTTGGCATGGGTCGGACGTTGTTGTCGATCATCCATCGTTGGATAAATGCAGGCAATTCAATGACTATGGGCGCGGGTTTTATTGCACACCGCATGAGGAAATGGCAATGGAGTGGGCATGTCGGACCGAGTCTGATGGCATTGCCAATCGATATGAGCTTGATTTAGATGGCCTTGCGATTTTGGATTTGGAATCAGGTGAGTTCTCGATTCTCAACTGGCTTGCAATTCTGGCGAATAACAGAGAGTTCAATGTATCAACGCCAGTAGCACGCGAGGGGCTTCGTTATCTGCTGGATAACTGCCTGATTGATATTTCTCCCTATGACGTTATTCGAGGCTATCGTGCAGACGATTCCTATTTCTCGTTTGCAAGACAGTTTGTCAACGGCATGATCTCGCTCAGGCAATTGCAGCGCATTATGTTTTTGGGGGATTTGGGCATTCAATATGCGCTTATGAGTGAGCGTGCATTCTCGGCGATTAAGTTCCGCGATTGGAAGCAGGCCTCGGGAGCTGAGTTTTATCCCAAACGATTTGAGCGAGAACAGAACGCTCGACGAAAGTACCTGGATACGGTAAACGGATTTGACTCTGATGGTGTCGACATTAGGGATTTGATGGCAGGAAGGGTTGATTTAAATGATCCAAGAGTTAACGGATTGTGGGCCGAGTAGGACATACCCCGTCTACTACCTCGAGGATGCAATGAACAACCTCGGCGACTGCTTTGACTATGCCGTTAACGATTATGGGGCAGAAGGATCGGAAGTTGCTGAACTCTTTTGCCTGAGCGGCTTAGCCCGCGAGTTCGAACGCGGCAACGCATGGGTAGTGTCGGGAAAATCGGGCGTTGAGCTGTTCGCGCTCATTGCCGAAAGGTCCGGCTATCAATCAAGGCCGATGCCAAATCGAACCTACCGATTCGAAAAGACACCGGAATATTGGACAGGCTGGATATTGGCATACCTTCAGTGGCGCCTAGGAGAGTCTTTCGAAGATTTGCTGCATATCGTTCCATTTGATGCGCTGCGCAGCCTGTACTACCCCTGGCACGAAGCCTCGGAGGAACGCGTGGCCCGTCTCGTCTGCGATATGGCGAAGAAAGCGTCCAGGCAAACCAAACTTGCGTTAGCAAGAAAGAGGCTCAAGAAAACCCAACAAGACCTGGCATACGAATCGGGTGTGTCACTCCGCTCAATCCAAATGTACGAGCAGCGCCAGAGAAACATCAATGAAGCTTCGGTTACAAGCGTAAGAGCCATAGCAAAAGCCCTCCACTGCAACATCGAGGACCTCCTAGAACCAGTCTTCGAATACAAAGAAACCAGCGCCGCCTAACCCAAGCACACAGCCGAAGCCTGTAACTAGTAAGTGCCCCTACCTAGCAAGAGCCCCTACCAATAAAAAGCAACTATCAGCCCGGCGCTTTTACAGAGCGTAGGTCCCTGTAGCCGCCGCCAGCGAAGTTAACGTAGGGGAGGCCAGGGGCTTTGCCCCCAAATCTTTCTGCAGGACGGCAGGACCCCCGCCGCACGAAGTGCGCAGCGGGGGTCCTGCCATGTCCGAGGACGATTTGGGGGCAAAGCCCCTGGCCTCACCGGCGAGTATACAGGACGGCGACTACAGGTATTCGATCTGGGCGCCTTCCGTGTCGCACGTCAGAATGTGCGTATCACACTTAGGGAACTGCTCACGCAGCTTGACCTGCAGGAACTTTGCCACGATGGTGTCGTCGGTTACAGCCATGAGGGTCGAGCCCGAACCGCTGATCCAGATGGTCTTGGCACCGCCGTTAAGGCAGGTGTCGCGCACGGCGTTGTAGTCAGGAATCAGACGGCGACGATAGGGTTCCTGGATGCGGTCGTCGTTGGCGGCGGCAATCAGGTCAAGGTCGCCAGTCTCCAGGCCGCGCGTCATGCCGGCGATGCGGCCCATCTGCCACACGGCGGTGGAGAGCGGAATCTCCTGCGGCACGACCTTGCGCGCCTCGCTCGTATGTACCTCGTAGGGCGGAATCACGGTAATAAAACGCAAGCGATCGCTCACCTCGTAGCGCAGGCATTGGGGGAGCGAATCGGTCGGCGTAAAGGAGCAGACGGCGCCGCCAAGGATGGCGGGAGCGACGTTATCGGGATGCCCCTCGACCTCGGTGGCGATGCGGACGAGCTCGGCACGGTCGACGGTGTGGCCCGTCAGCGCGGCGGCCGCCATGATGCCGGCGACGACGCAGGTGGAGCTGGAACCCAGGCCGCGGGCGACGGGCACGTCGGTCTGGATGTCGATAGCGACGGGGAAGGCCGGCTCGCCCCATGCGGCCAGCGCATCGACAAAGCTGACGTAGACCAGGTTGTTCTCGTTTTGGAACTCCTCGGGGCATCCGGTGATGGTGAGCTTGTCGGCGCGCTCGAAGGTAAAGTGCGAGTAGAGGCTGACGGCCATGCCGAGGGTGTCGTAGCCGATGCCTAGGTTGGCGCTCGTTGCTGGGACGGTGATTTTGATCATGTGAGTCCTCCTGGCGTGCCTGGCTGTTTAGTTCGCTGCTCGGACAGTCCTGCGCAAGACGGAAAGCACATTAAGTGCTTTCCTTTGCGTGCGGAACTCGCGACGAACTAAACAGCCAGGCACGCTGTGCACGTTCGTCACCATCCCGGTGGGTATCTGATAAAAGAAGGTGCGCCGGCTTTCGCCGGCGCCTAGTAAGGGTTTAGTCGGTAGCCATCTTTTTTGCAGCCCGCTCTACGTAGTTGGCCATGTCGGCTACGTCGCAGACGTCTTCGAAGCGGACGGGTTTGGACTCGAGCTCGGCTAGCTGGGCCGGTGCAACCGTGTTGGTCGCCTGCTCGAGCACGCGCATGGCCTCAAAGTCGTCCTCGGGAACGTCGAGCCCCAGGGCGTCGCAGCAAGCGCGCGGGAACTTGTAGGGGCTAGCGGTCGAAAGCAGCACGCGGGCCTTGGCGCCCTCGGCGGGGGCGAGCTGCTCAAAGACGTGATAACCGCAAGCGGTGTGCGGGTCGATCACGTAGCCGTTCGCATCCCAGCAACTCTTGATGGCAGCGCGGACCTCGTCCTCGCTGGCCCAACCGCAGCCAAAGACGCTCTGAATCTTTGCCAGCAGCTCGGCGGGCACCTCGTAGCGGCCGGTCTGGGCAAGCTGCTCCATAAGGTCGGCAACGAGCTCGCAGTCGCCGTCGGACAGGAAGTACAGCATGCGCTCCAGGTTCGAGCTGATGAGGATGTCCATCGACGGCGAGATGGTCGTGAAGAACGGACGGTTGCGGTCGTAGACGCCGGTGGTCAGGAAGTCGGCAAGTACGTTGTTCTTGTCGCTCGCGACGATGAGCTTGGCGACGGGTAGACCCATGCGCTTGGCGTAGTAGCCGGCCAAGATATCGCCAAAGTTGCCGGTGGGCACACAGAACTCTACGGCGTCGCCAGCCTCGATAGCGCCGGCGCGCAGCAGCTGCGCATAGGCGGCAAAGTAGTAGACGACCTGCGGTACCAGACGGCCGACATTGATAGAGTTGGCGCTCGAAAGCACCGTGCCGGCGGCTTCCAGGCGCTCGGCAAGCTCCTTATCGGCAAAGATGCGCTTGACGGCGCTCTGGGCGTCGTCAAAGTTGCCGCGGATGCCGCAGACGGCGACGTTGTCGCCCTCCTGCGTGGACATCTGCAGGTTCTGGACGCGGCTAACCTTGCCCTCGGGATAAAAGACGGTGATGCCCGTGCCCGGAGCGTCGGCAAAACCGGCGAGCGCAGCCTTGCCCGTGTCGCCCGACGTGGCGGTGACGATCATGATGCGCTCGGCGCCGCCGTCCTTGGCGGAAGTGCGGGCCATCAGACGGGGGAGCATCTGCAGGGCGACGTCCTTGAAGGCGCTTGTAGGGCCGCCAAAGAGTTCCATCACATAGGTCTGAGGGGCGTCAACACCCGGCGCAGCGTCGAGTTTGACGAGCGGCGTAACCTCTTCACTCGCGAACGTGCCGCGGTATGCCTCGTCGACACATGCCGAAATTTCTTCGGCCGTGTAATCATTCAGTAACATTCCCAACACATCTTGAGCGATTTCAAAGTACGATTTAGCTGCAAGCGAGCTGATATCGACCTGCTGGGTGCCGAGCTCGTCCGAGACAAACAAACCCCCGTCGGGAGCGATGCCGGTACGGATTGCCACCTTACTTGAGCACGATAAAGTGCGTCCTCGTGTACTATGATAAGTTCCCATATAACACTGCTCCTCGGATGCCTTGGTCCCAATCGGTGAAACCATGGTATCAGAGCACGCAAAATAGGTTCGCAGAGGCTTTTAGAAAGGTAACCTCCAGCCCATGATTAAGATTGCCAAGTTTGGCGGCTCGTCGGTCGCCGACGCCGAACACTTCAAGAAGATCAAGGCCATCGTCGATGCCGACCCGGCTCGCCGTTT
>CATZKS010000106.1 GCA_958421035.1 uncultured Collinsella sp.
GGCATCGACCTGCGCCGATGCCCCCAACGTGGACACACATTTTGTCCTATAAGCCTTTCTTTCCTCGGAAGAAAAAGCCGTGCAGTGAGGGCTTGAGCCCGCGGTTGGCGCGACGCTCCTCGACGCGCTCGTGGATCGAAGCGACGCGCTCGATGACCTCGTCGGGAATCGGCACGTCGGGATTCATGTTCTCGACCTGGCTGACCTCGGCGGCGGAGACCTGGTCGATAATGGGCACATCGTCGCGCGAGATAACGGGCGTGGCGTCTTCCTTCATCTTGCGATAACGCTGCATCATGTCGGTCTGTAGCTGCTGTGCCGAAGGCGGCGTCCAGATGATGGCGTTGGCGCCGGCGGCGATGGTCTCGCGGATGCTCTCGGGCGTCTTGCCGCCCGGCGCGATGAGCGGCAGGTTGGGATAGTGCTCGCGCAGTTCACGCAGGACTTGCGGCGTGTTTTTGCCAGCGGCGATGTTAAGAATCTTGGCGCCGGCGCGCACCTTTGCGTGAGCATCGTCGTCGCAACGTACGACCGTGGCGATGACGGGGATGTCGGCGATGTTGGTGATGTGCTCGACCATCTCGGCGGTGGCGGGGGAGTTGACCACACAGCCCGCCGCGCCCTGCATCTCGGAGACGGCTGCCATCTGAACGGAGCGCTTGCCGGTGGTAGTGCCACCGCCCACGCCTACGAAGACCGGGCACTCGGCGACGGTCAGCAGCGCCTGCGTAATGGCGGGCTGCGGCGTGAAGGGGTAAACGGCAAAGACGGCATCGGCGTTGGAGTTGCGGATGACCGCGACGTCGGTGGTGTAGATGAGCGATTTGATACGACGGCCGAAGAGCGTGAAGCCGCTGGCCTCCTCGATCTCGTCAGGCATGCGAAGGGCCGCCTTGCGCAGGCGCCCGTCGATGGGCAGCGGCTCCATGGGAAGCAGTCCGTTGGGGGTCACGGCTACCTGGGGTTCGGTGAACTCGTCTGCGAGCTCGACCTCGGAGAAATCGACCGAGGCGACAATGTCCTCGTGAACCTCGGCGGGCACATCGATGGGGGCTTGGTCGTTTGCCGCGGCAGGCGTGTCGAAAGAGCTGGTGCCGACGAAGGCGTCGACGCGCTCATTTAGATCGTTGAGGGTATCCATGGAGGCTCGATTCTATGCGATGACGGCCGGCAGGGTGCCGGCAGCGTTGTGCTTGCTAAATCGTTTGACGAGTTGATTTTTCCCCGCCGCGCCATCCGTTAGACCGAAGGACCGGCGAACGTGAAGGAGCTGTGGTGGCGGGGATCGAGGTGCTATCTTGAAAGTCCCGTTTAAAAGAGAGGTGACGCGGTATGGAATTGACAGCAATGTTTGGCTCGATTGGCCTGTGTGTAGGCGCAATCGTTGCCGCCGCGGTTATCTACTTTGTGGTCACGGCCATTAAGGGCAAAAGGGCCGAACGCAAGGAGCGCGCGATGCTTAAACAGCATCGCGACCAGCAGGGCAAACGCGCACAGAGATAGCTTGTTGAGTTTTGGATCCGTGCGCTAGCTGCGTTTTCGGATCAGGGCAATGTAGAAGCCCTCAAAGTCGCGGCTGGGTGGAATGGTGAGCGTGCCGGGCAGGCCGTTGGCGATGGCCGATACCTGACCCGCGGCAATGGCCTCGGTCAGGGCGTTGGACTCGGTGCGTGGCTCCTCACCAGCTTCCTGGGCGCGGCGTACCTCACTTTCGCTTGGCGTGCCGTCGAGGGGGATGAGCTCGCAGTCCATATGCTTGTCGAGGGCCTCTTGCAGGGCGTCCTCATTTTCCTGCGGCAAGATCGAACAAGTCGAATAGACGAGCGTGCCGCCCGGTTTGAGGGCTCCCATGGCGCGGTCCAGAAGTGCTCGCTGCGAGCGGGCGCACTTGCTCAGCAACTGCTCGGTCAGGCCGCGCAGGCTTTTCTCGTTGCCGCTGATGACGGTGCCCGTGCCGGTGCAGGGAGCGTCGAGCAGGATGCGGTCAAAGCGGAAGAACTCGTCGAGCCCGCGTGCGTCGATGCGCATGACGGGCACGTTTTTTGCGCCTTGGCGGTGGAGGTTGGCTTCGAGCTTCTCGGCGCGGGGAATGCTCATCTCGCAGGCGGTAAGGTGCGCCTGCCCCTGCGTGAGGGCGGCGATCTGCGTCGTCTTGCCGCCGGGGGCTGCGCACATGTCCAAGATGTCCTCGCCTGCCTGGGCGCCCAGGACCAACGGCGGCATCATGGACGACAAACTTTGCAAGTAGATCTTGCCGTCGCGGTAGATGTCGAGGTCCCACAGGTCGGAAACCTGGGCGTCGGGCAGGATGAAGGCGTCTGGGTACCAGGCGACGGGGTTGTGGGCGATGCCGGCGGCATCGAGCGCCGCAGCGATGTCCTCGGCGGTTGCCTTGAGCGTGTTGGCGCGCAGCGTGACCGGGCGTGTGACCGCGGCGCCGAAGCCCTTGATCATGAGCTCGGCATCGGCGGGCGCATAGGCGCCGGCGACCGTGTCGACCATAAAGCGCGGCAGGTCGGCGGCGGAGGGTTGGGCGGCAAGCTGGTCGGAAAGCTCGGTGGCGGCAAACTGCCTGAGCTTGAGCTCGGCCTTGACCTGCTTTTTCTGCTTACGACGACGCGGCTTGGACATCCGTCTTTCCTTCCCATTCCGTTACATGTCGAGTGTTTAGTACTGGCTCTCGTGCTTGCTAAAGAAGTCGAAGCGCGGGGGCAGCGGCTTCACGCGGTGCTCGCCGGGCTTCTCGCCCAGGATCTCCACGAACTCGTCCGTGGAGGCAAAGATGTTATCCCAGCTAAAGAAAGCGACCGGGTCGACGTCGAAGTACTCGCAGATGAGCTCGCAGCCGGCCGGCACAATACCGTGCATCAGGACGGTCGCCACGCGCAGCTCGGTAAAGGCGTCGACAAGGGCCTGCGTCATCGCGGCGTTTGCTGGCTCGCCCTCGAGCTTGTTGGCGGCCTTGGAGGCGTCGCTCCAGCGCTTGTTGGCGGCGCGCAGGTAGTCGTCGCACACGGCAAGCGCGCGGTGCGTCTCGAACTTGTACATGGCCTGCTCAAAGGCGAGGGCTGCCTGCTGGGCGGCTTCGACCACGGTGTCAGAAGCGGCACCGGCGGGGATGCAGCCGTTGCGGTAGGGGCTCTCGTCGCCTTCCTTGACGGCGACGCCGTAGAAGCAGCTGCGGGCCAGACGGTTGAACACGCCGGTCAAAAGGGCGCTCTCCTTAAGGGCTGGGTCGATAACGCGCTTGTCGTCGCAGGCCCGCACCTCGTTGCCGTCCTTGTCCTTGCCGGTTACGCGCGTGTCGTATGCCTTGGGGCTAAAGCTCACCGGCTTTTCGGACAGGCCGAGCGACAGCCAGTGCGCGCGCATCTGCTCGCAGGTGTAGTGGTTGAGCAGGTCGTCTGCCGGCGGGGGAGGCGTCTGCGAGGACGAGCTGGCCTTTTTGCCCATGTAGAGCAGGTGGTAGCAGGCACTGACGGTGCTCTGCGTGAGATCCCAGCCCAGGGCCTCCCACATAGCGGTCTGCGCGATGCAGTAGAAGTAGATGTTGTCCTGACCGATAAACTGGTAGATCTGTGCGTCGTCCGAGCACCACCAGTCGCGCCAGTCGAGTGAGCTGTGCTGATAGGTGGGCGCGGGGACCTGCGTGGAATCGGCGGCGGGCTCGCCCATGAGGGCGGCATCCTGGGCGGCGACACCCTCAGTTACGCCGGCGGCCTTGGCATCGCGTGCGAGCACGGTGCGCGTATAGCTGATGGGCGCCCACAGGCTCTCGGGCCAGCACCAGCAGGTGACGTCGTTCACACCGTCGACCTCGGGTACCGGAACGCCCCAGTCGATGTTGCCGGTGATGCGGAAGGGCACGAGCGCCTTGCCGCTGCGGAAGCGCACGCCGCCGTTAGCGAGCACTGCGTGGGCGTCGTCGCGCTCCTTCCAGCTGGGGAAGGTGACGGTAAAGCTGCTCTTGTTGCCCTCGGGCTCCAGCACGGTGTGCTCGGGCAGCTGGTCCTCGACGGCGTCGAAGGCCTCGCGGAACTTGTTCTGGATATAGAGCTGTGCCGGCAGCAGCCACTCCTCCATGGTCTTGGAGACCACGGAGCGAACCTGCGGGTTCTGGGCGAGCTTGGCGGTGTAGGTCTTCATAAAGTCGAGGTAGGCCGGCAGGTCGAAGTAGAGGTTGTCGACCGGGCGCAGCTCGGGCACCTCGCCGGTGAGCTGGCTCTTGGGCGCGATGAGCTCCTCGGGCTCAAACTGGTGACCCAGGTCGCACTCGTCGGCGTACGCCTTCTCGGACTTGCAGCCCTGAATGGGGCAGCGGCCGATCACCTGACGGCCGTTGAGGAACGTGCCGGCCTTGGCGTCGTAGAACTGCAGCGTGGAGCGCTTGGAGATGGTGCCCTGCTCGTGCAGGCGCTCGATAATCTCGGCGGTCACCTCGTTGTGAATCTGAGCAGCCGGCTCAAGGCCCGAGCCGCCGTAGATATCGCAGCTGATGTTGTAGTTGTTGAGGGTCGCGGCCTGGCGGGAGTGATTGGACTCGACATACTCGCCGATGGACTTGTCGTAGCCCTCGTTCTCCTTGAGCTTGCGGTAGCTCTCCATGATGGGCGAGCCGTAGCAGTCGGTGCCCGAGGTGAAGATGACGTTCTCGCGGCCCAGACGGTCGCGCAGGAAGCGGGCGAAGAAGTCGGCCGGGACAAAGACGCCGCCAACGTGGCCAAAGTGAAGGCCCTTGTTGCCGTAGGGCTCGCCGGCGGTAACGATGGCGCGGCGAGGCCAGCTGGGACGGTCGTTCATGGAGTATTTGGATGCCATGGGACTCCTTCGCATATGGTGAGAGCGCGGCCGGGCGCAAGGCCTGGCGACGCGGTGGTCAATTCGTGCATATCGTTCGACATTATCGCACATGCGGACGGGTACGTGGCAGGGGCGCTATCCTAAGATGCTATGAATGAGATTTCCAACATACATGCGTTTGAAGACGAGGATTTTCTGCACGCTTGCTTTGTGTGGGGGATGGTCGTAGTCGGCGTGTTTGCCGTGTGCTTGGTGCCGGTGTTTATGTTGCTGGGTGGGCCTGCAGACTTGGATGCGGCTGACGCGGGCGGCTGGATGGCTGTCGTGGGCTGGATAGTCGGCTTGGCTGCGATCTCAATGGCGTCGTTCGCCGTGCACGAGCTGGTGCACGGTGTGTTTTTTAAGCTGCTGGCGCCTGCGGGCGCGAAGGTGACCTTTGGGGCGAATCGCGAGACGGCGATGATCTATGCCTGCGCCGAGGGCGTTGTGTATTCGCGCCGGCGGTACATGGCGGTTTGCCTGGCGCCGACGGTTGTTGTGACGGCGGCGCTTGCCCTGGGGTTTGCGTTTTCGGGCTATCCGCTGCTGTGCTACCTGGCGGCCGGCTTGCATTTGTCGGGCTGTGTGGGCGACTGGTATTACGTGCGGACCATTTTGCGCGACCGCCGCATTGTCGCCTGCGAGGATACGTCCTTTGGCGTGCGCTTTTTCGGGTGAGGAGATGTCGATGAAGCCGTTGTTGCTGCATGCGTGCTGTGCGCCGTGCTCTCTTGAGCCGGTCCGCCTGCTGCGCGAGGAAGGGTTTGAGCCCACAATCTGCTGGACAAACCCCAATATTCAGCCGCACGATGAATGGCAGCGGCGTTTGGACGAGCTGCGCCGGTGGTGTGCCGATGGCGACATCGAGCTTATCGAGGCGGGGGAGGACCGGGAGCGCTGGGAGGCCGGCGTGGCCCCGCTGGGCGCCGATCGAGCCCGTCGCTGTCGCTCATGCTATGCCCTGCGTCTGGCCGAGGCGTGCCGTGTGGCCCAGGAGCGCGGGTTTGAGTTTGTGGGCACGACGCTCGCCGTCTCGCCGTACCAGTTGTTCGAAACCTGCAATGATGTGTTGGAGCGTCTGGCTGCTGCCCGCGGTCTCACTCCGGTGATTCGCGATTTTCGCACGTATTACCCCGAGGCGACACGTCGTTCGCGCGAGCTGGGCATGTATCGGCAGAACTACTGCGGCTGCCGTTTCTCGGCCGTCGAGGCGGCCATGGACCGCGCCCGCATCCGCGACGAGCGCAAAGCCGCCAAAAAGTAGTTCACTTGGGACGTCAGCCTGCTAGGATGTAGAGCGGACTTTAGCTATATAAGGAGAATCCGACGTGTCTATGCGTACCGATGATTTTGACTATAACCTGCCCGAAGAGCTCATCGCCCAGGCGCCTGCCGAGCCGCGCGACTCCTGCCGCCTGCTGGTGGTTGATCGCAAAGGCTCCGAGACAGGAACGCCGTTAGGGCATGGCGGCACCGTCGAGCACCGCATCTTCCGTGACATCATCGACTATATCGAGCCGGGCGACGTGCTCGTCATCAACCAGACGCGCGTGATGCCGGCCCGTCTTATCGGTCGCAAGACGGGCTCGGGCGGCGTGGTCGAGACGTTGCTGCTCAAGCGCCGCGAGGATGTTGACCCGCTGGGCCATGTTTGGGAGTGCTTGGTCAAGCCGGGTAAGCGCCTGAAGCCCGGTGCTCAGATTGAGTATCGCGCCGGTGGCGCTCATGCGCCCGAGGGGGCTCCCGTGGTGCTGACGGCCGAGGTCGTCGACTTTGTCACCGATAGTCGCGGCGGCCGCCTGGTGCGTTTTGAGCCGGCCGGTTGCAATGCCGCCGGCGAGCCGCGCACGCTTGACGAGGCCATCCATGCTGCCGGTCACGTGCCGCTGCCGCCCTACATTACCGATTACGAGGGCGATCCCGAGAAATATCAGACCGTGTACGCCATGAAGGAGGAGCACTCGGCTGCCGCTCCCACGGCGGGCCTGCATTTTACTCCTGAGCTCATGGCCGCTATCGAGGCCAAGGGTGCCAAGTTTGCCGCCGTCGAGCTCGAGGTGGGCATCGATACCTTCCGCTTGGTGGAGGAGGACGACCCCACGCAGCACGTCATGCACACCGAGCGCTACCACGTGTCGCAGGAGGTTGTCGACGCCGTGCATAAGGCCAAGGCCGAGGGTCATCGTGTGATCGCCGTCGGCACTACCGCGGTGCGCTCGCTCGAGAGCGCGTTTGACACGGACGCGCCGGTGTCCGATCCGGCCGTGACGGCGCGCTATTTTGAAGGCCGCGAGGACGGGGCCGATACGCTTGGCCGCGGTGACATCGTGGTGCGCGAGAACGCCACGACGCAGCTTTACCTCATGCCCGGCTCGACCTATCACGTGGTCGACGCGCTGATCACGAACTTCCATGTGCCGCGCTCCACGCTCATGATGCTCGTGAGCGCGCTTGCCACCCGCGACCAGATCATGGATGCCTACGCCGCTGCCATCGAAGAACGTTATCGCTTCTTCAGCTTTGGCGACGCGATGCTCATTTGTTAGTTACGCGGTTCTACGAACCGCGTAACTACTCGACGCTGCGCGGGCCGCATTTGGACAATCTGACGTTCAACTTCAAGGGCGCG
>CATZKS010000107.1 GCA_958421035.1 uncultured Collinsella sp.
GCCGGGGGCAGTCAGGCGAATAGCCTGTTCCATACGCTTTTGCAGCTCGTTCTTATCCAAGGCATCGCTCCCATCGTGTACGCTCCATAAACGCTAAATAGTTTCTCACGGTTTGTCCCCGCAGCAGCCACGAAATCCGATGCTTACAGAATGAGCGAACACAGCTGAGAGCCCAACCCAAATGAGCTGCTTGTGTGGTAGCATCGGGATTCGCATAAATGAGGGAGTAGTCGCGTGATCGGGTTCGCCTCCGGTGGCGCGGCAAGTCAACACACTGGCCGATGCGGCCTGGCTTGCCTTAATGAACGAGACTCGTGGCTGTGCGCGCAACGCGTACGCCACGGGTCTTTTTTGTTACTCCCCCAAGAGGTACACGCGGGCCCGCCCGCAGAGAGGGAGCCAGACTATGGGACTCGCAGAGCTTGTGTTGCTCGCTATCGGCCTTTCTATGGACGCTTTTGCCGTATCCATCTGCAAGGGCCTTGGCATGAAAAGGATCAACCTTAAGGTCGCCGTGATACTCGGCCTGTTCTTTGGCGGTTTCCAGGCCGGCATGCCCGTAATTGGGTGGGCCCTTGGTAGCCAGTTCATGGGCATCATCAGCCCCATCGACCACTGGATCGCCTTTATCCTGCTCGCCTTTATCGGCGGCAAGATGCTGTGGGAAGCCTTTACTGAGGACGAGAACGAAGGCGACGGCAAGGATGCCGAAAAGATCGACCTGGGCGAATATCTAATCCTTGCCATCGCCACCTCGATTGACGCGCTTGCCGTGGGCATCTCGTTTGCCGCGCTCTCGGTCGATATCGTTCCCGCCGTGTCGCTCATTGGCATCACGACCTTTGTCTTCTCCGTTGCCGGCGTAGCGATCGGCCACACCTTTGGCGCGCGCTACGAAAAGCCCGCCACCATCGTGGGTGGCGTCGTGCTCGTCCTCATCGGCCTCAAGATTTTGCTGGAGCATCTGGGGATTTTGGCGCTGTAAAACACCCTTCAAAACTAAACGTCCGGATGAGGCCTCATGCGGAGTTTTGCATGAGGCCTTTTCATGCAGATTTTTGCATGTCATACTATGATGCAAAAGTCTGCACGTTAGGAGATCGCCGTGGATACCCTTCCCATCACCACACCGCGCCAAGCTGGCATCTACGTGCGCCAGGCACGCGAGGCTCAGGGTCTCACCCGTGCCGCCCTCGCTAATAAGGCCGGTGTTTCGGAGCGCCTGCTCGCATCGCTCGAGCTGGGAGATGCCACGGGCATTCGGCTCGACAAGCTGTTGACCGTCTTTAACGCACTCGGCATAGGTCTCTTTGCGCAAAGCGATAACGACTCCATCGCATCGCCCTCCGAACATCCGATGACGATAGCGGACCTCCCTATCGCGAACTCGAATGCCCTGCCAAAGCCAAGCGTAGGCAGACGACCCGCTCGACAAGGAACGCCAGCTTTCTATGGTGCCTTGCTGGCCCAAATCGCAGCCGAGCAAGGCCTTTCCGGCACTTCAGACCTCTCCTTTGGCTGTAAGGTTGTGAAATAAATGGCAGAAATGGAGCTTGCGACCCTCATTTGTGGCGAAATCGCCGGCACTCTCCGGCAAGACGAGCATGGACTCTGCAGCTTTGTATACGCCCCAACCTATCGCGGAGCACCGCTATCGTTAACAATGCCGCTTTCCAATCGCACATATGGCCATAACATCGTCCGTCCGTTCCTATTTGGCCTTTTGCCCGACAGCCAAGAGCAGCGTCGCGCTATTGCCGCCGAGCATGACGTTGCATCCAACAACCCCGTCGCCCTCTTGTGCCATATCGGTCTTGACTGCGCGGGGGCCGTTCAGTTTTGTCGAGCCGATCAATTAGATGCCGCCCACGGCAGGGTCTCAGCATACCGCCCGCTTACCAATTCTCAAATCGCTCACAAGCTCAAAGCAATTCGCGATGACGAAAGAGAGACATGGATGGGCTCCAACGAAAGCTGGTCCCTGGGCGGCAACCAAGGCAAATTTGCACTAGCTTGGCATGATGGACAATGGTGCGAATGTCTAGGGTCATCCCCCACTACCCATATCTTCAAAAATGGTGTCGTTGGGTTCAAACATCAGGCCTTAAACGAATTCGTCTGCATGAAAACAGCTCGGCGTGTTGGCATTCCAACTGCCAACGTCTCCTATTGCACATTTGAAGACGAAGCTGCGCTCGCCGTTGAACGGTACGACAGAATGGTCAATAGCAGCGGAAATATCGAAAGGCTGCATCAGGAGGACTTTTGCCAGGCACTCGGTGTATTGCCAACCCAGAAATACACCGCCGACGGAGGACCAACTACACGAGACATCCAAGAACGACTGATTAACACAGTCCCCCACCACATGAATCTTGTGCTTTTTACCTATATGTTGTTCTATAACGCCATTATCGGAGCGCCTGACGCACACGCTAAAAACTACTCGCTCATCCTAGGCAAAGGCACAAACGCGGCGCTCGCACCCATGTACGATGTCGCATCGGGCTTAGCATACGAACGTATGCGGCGAAAAGCGCGCCTCGCCATGAGCGTTGGCGGCGAAAATCGTGTGGGGCGAATCGGTCCAGGCGCTATCCGCCGATACCACGGTATGGGCGATCCCGCGCTGGAGGCGGCGCTTACCGATGCCGGGCTATCCGAGAAGTTTTGCTTTGCGACCATGATGGACCTCGCCTACGAGGTACCCATTTGCATGGAAGAGGTCATGGACGAATACGCCGACCTGCCCGGCATGGCGGACCTGCGCGAGCATATGCTCGGCCCCGTCCGCGAAAACTGCCAGCGCACACTCGACCTCATCAGGGCAGAAATGGACTAGGTGGCCGTTATTTCGCAATTATCAAACAAAAGAGAGGGGGCACCCGTCGCAAAAGCTCAGATGCCCCCTCTCGTAATGTCATTTGCAATCCGCTAGCACGTGGCTCGAACTGCTGCTAGCGCGACCTTTACGCAGCAAGGCGCTTGAGGACGTCGATGAGCAGCTCGTAGAAGCGCTCGGCAGAAGCGAGCTCCATGCTCTCGTCCGGGGTGTGGACATCGGAGAGCGTCGGGCCCACGGCGATGGCGTCCAGGCCGTGCAGGGCCTCGGCAAACAGGCCACACTCAAGGCCGGCGTGAATGGACTCGATGCGCAGCTCGGAGCCAAAGAGCTCACGATAGCTCTCGACGAAGACGTCGCGGACCGGCGAATGCTCGGCGTAGCTCCAGCCGGGATACTCGAACTCGAACTTGGCGTCGAAGCCCAGGACATCGGCAAGCGTCTGCAGGCGGTCCTTGAACTCGTTCTGCAGCGAGGTGATCGAGGAGCGCGGGGACAGCATGATCTTGATTTGGTCGTCAGAGGTGGCAACCACGCCGATGTTGGAGGAAACCTCGACGGAGCCGTCGGTGGCGACGTTGCGGCGGATCACACCGTTGGGGGCAAGACGCAGAGCGCGAATAAGGGCAAGTGCGGACTTCTCGTCCATGGCCTCGACCTCAGTGTTGTCGGCAATCTCAACCGTGCAGGTAAAGCCGGGGTCGAAGACCTCGAGCTCGGCAGTAACGTCGGCGATGATGCCCTTTGCAATCTGGGCCGCGGCCTCGGCGGCAGCGTGGTCGGCGTAGACCAGAACAGCCTTGCACTCACGGTTGATGGCGTTGTCCTTAGTGCCGCCGTTAAAGCTGACGATGGCGGGCTCGCCAGCGACCATCAGGCGGTCGATGATGCGGGCCATGATGAGGTTGCCGTTGCCGCGCTCCAGGTTGATATCGCTGCCAGAGTGACCGCCCAGCAGGCCGAAGATGTCGAGCGTGAGGGTACTACCGGTCTTGTGCTCGCGCACGATGGGGCAGGTGTAGGTAACGACGACGCCGCCGGCGCAGCTGACGGTGGCAACGCCCTCCTCCTCGGAGTCGAGGTTGATCATGGTGCGGGCGCTGATCTGGGACTTGTCGAGCGTCTCGGCGCCAACCAGGCCGGTCTCCTCATCGGTGGTGAACACGCACTCGAGGGCGGGGTGAACAATCGAATCGTCATCGAGAACAGTGAGCATCAGAGCGACGGCGATACCGTTGTCGGCGCCCAGAGTGGTGCCGTTAGCGGTGAGGACACCGTCCTTGACGACCAAGTCGATACCGTCGGTCGTAAAGTCGTGCTCGACGGAACCCAGCTTGTCACACACCATGTCGATGTGACCCTGCAGCATTACGGTCGGGGCATTCTCGGCGCCGGCAGATGCGGGCTTGCGAATGATGACGTTGTAGACCTCGTCCTGATAAACGTCGAGACCGCGCTCCTTGGCAAATGCGACCAGGAAATCGCTGATGCCCTTCTCGTTGCCAGACCCACGGGGGATCGCGCTGACCTCCTCAAAGAAATGGAACAGCTGGGCGGGCTCGTAGCCGGTAATCTTGTAGTCCATGGTGCCTCCTTGGCGCAACTGGTTAGACAGTAAGACATGCGACTTGTATATTCCCAGACTTTGCGTGCATAAACCAGTCGAAAACGCCGAGCGCCCTCGCATCATCGGCTAACGGCGGGGAAACGCCACTTTATTAAGATAAAGCAGGTTAGACGGACTGCGCCGAAGGGACGTTGGACCCTTCAACCAACCTCAAAGCTTGATCAACGTTTATGCATACGCCATTGGTATGTTTAATGAGGTTTTTGTCCTCCGTCACGACGTAATCGGCATCAATGCGATTGGCGACGCCCAGCATCAGGTCGTCCTCGAAGTCGTTGTGATGATACTTGAACACAAAGGAGTCGAAGACCTCGTCTGCACCGACCGGCGCGATGAGGGCGAGCTCGCGCATCTGCCGAACGCATGCCCAGGCCGTTTCGTCCGCCGCCGCAATGGCGTTATCGCTCAGCGAACCATTCTTCCTTCGGCACTCCCTCTTAATCGCCGCCGAGACAAGATACGAGACATCTTTGACCGAAAGAGACGAAGCAAACAGGGCAATCTGCTCCGAGACATCGGCAATCTCGAATAGACGGACAACATCCGCTGTCCGGTCCGACCTTCCAGAAAAGTAATCCATCCATACGTTGGTGTCGATGAGCAACTTGAGAATGCCGTCTGCACTCATAGCTCCACCCACTCGGGATAGCGCTCCGCCATTGCTTCCTCATAGAGGTCATCGTAGTCACCCGAGAGGTCGGGAACAGGGATGCCGTATTTGAGGCACGCATCGTGCACGATGTGGCTGCCCTGCGTAACCCTTGATTCCACCGACGCAGTCGCTGGCACGTTAGAGCTCGGTACCGCAACCCCCGATCTCGAGGGCATGCATCCGTTGACGACCAGATATTCCCAAAGTGTCCGCACCGCTTGAGACGGCGTCATGCCGATATGCGCCAGCACGGCGTCCCCAGCCTCTTTGAGTTGGCGATCCATGCGCACATTCATCTGGACCGGCCGTGAGTCGAGTACCGATATAGGCATGCTAGCTCCTTCTGCTATACATATTTATATTTCGAGTATAGCACCATTTACTCATAAAAAAGGGGCGCCCCGACAGGAGTGCCCCTTCGCAAAGCTATGTTAATCCCTACAGCGCGCCAGAGCCGGCTTGCATCATGCCGCCGGGGCCCGAGGTCACGCCGCCGCTCACGGGCGCGGCGTTGCCGGTGTGCGGTGCCGCCGGGGCGGTATCGCCACCGAGCGTGCCCGCCGGACGCGGTGCCGGAATCTCGCCCGTGCCGTGGCTAAAGACAAACTTGCCGTCGGCCACGTCGCACAGGACGGTATCGCCCTCGCCCCACTCGCCGGCCAGCAGCTCCTCGGACAGCGGGTCCTCGATGAGCTTTTGGATGGCGCGGCGCAGCGGACGCGCGCCGTTGGTGAGGTCGGTGCCCTCGGCCACGATCTTGTCGTAGGCTGCATCGGTGAGCTTGATATTCATGCCATTGGCGATCAGGCGCTGACGCAGGTCGTCCACCAGCAGGTGCGCGATCTTGGTCAGGTTCTCGCCCGAAAGCTTCTGGAACACCACGATGTCGTCGATACGGTTGAGCAGCTCGGGGCGGAACAGGCGCTTGAGCTCGCCCATCGCACGGCCCTTAATCTCGCTCGAGGTAAGGCCTTGCTCACCGGTGGTGCCAAAACCGACGCTCGCATCCTGCGCGATCTCGCGGGCGCCCACGTTTGACGTCATGATGATCACCGTATTGCGGAAGTCGACCGTCTTGCCCTGGCTATCGGTCAGACGGCCCTCCTCCAGCACCTGCAGCAGGATATTGAAGATGTCGGGGTGCGCCTTCTCGATCTCGTCGAACAGCACGACCGAGTACGGGTGGCGACGAACGGCCTTGGTGAGCTGGCCGCCCTCGTCGTGACCGACGTAACCCGGAGGGCTACCGATGAGCTTGGAGACCTCGAACTCGCTGCCAAACTCCGACATGTCGAAGCTGATGAGCGCGTCCTTGCTGCCAAAGAGATACTCGGCGAGCGTCTTGGCGAGCTCGGTCTTGCCCGTGCCGGTGGGGCCCAGGAAGATAAAGCTGCCGCCGGGGCGGCGCGGGTCCTTGAGCGGCGAGCGGCTGCGGCGCACGGCCTTGGCAACGGCCTCGACGGCCTCGTCCTGACCGATGATGCGCGTCTTGAGCACGCTTTCGGCCTGCAGCAGGCGGCGGCTCTCGCTCTCGGTAAGCGAGGACACCGGCACGCCCGAGGTCACGGACACGATATCGGCGATCTGACTCACATCGATGGTGAGCGGACTGGCGTCGAGCTCGGCGGTCCAGGCAGCCTTGGCCTCGGCGAGCTCAATCTCGGCGGCCTTCTGCTGCTCGGTGATCTCGGCGGCCTTGTTCATGTCGTCGCTCTCGGTGGCCTCCTGCGCGGCGGCCTTAAGCTCCTCCACGCGATGCTCGGCCTCGCGCACCGGCTCGGGCGCGCGGTTGGCGGCGATGCGGGCGCGGGCGCCGGCCTCGTCGATGAGGTCGATGGCCTTATCGGGCAGGAAGCGATCCTGGATGTAGCGGTTGGAGAGGTTCGCGGCGGCCTCGATAGCACCCTGCGTGTAGCGTACGTGATGGTGCTCCTCGTAGCGCGGCTTGAGCGCGGTCAGAATTTTGACCGTGTCCTCGACACTCGGCTCCTCGACATCAATCGTCTGGAAGCGACGCTCAAAGGCCGGGTCCTTGGTGAGGTACTTGCGGAACTCCTCGGCCGTGGTCGCACCGATGATCTGGAAGGCACCGCGCGCGAGCACCGGCTTGAGCATGGAGCTCGCATCGATA
>CATZKS010000108.1 GCA_958421035.1 uncultured Collinsella sp.
GGAGCACACGACGGCGCGAACACCTTCGACCTTGTTGGCGGCCAGGCTGATGCCGACGCCGGTACCGCAGATCAGGATACCCAGGTCGACGTCACCGTTGGCAACGGCCTTACCCACCTTGTAGCCGGCGATGGGGTAATCAAAGCTCTCGGAGGTGTCGGTTCCAAAGTTCACGACCTCGCAGCCGCGCTCCTTCAGGTGCTCGGAAATGATGTTCTTGAGCTCGACGGCGGCATGGTCGTTGCCGATACCAATCTTCATGAGTGGTTCCTCTCTGGTCCGTGCGGCGGAATTGCTAAAGGTTTTACCGCGTTCGACTGCATGATAGCGCGACTTTTGTGTAAACGCTCGGGCGTTTTTTGGTCAAACGCTTTAGCATGCAACAAGACCGGCTTTTCATGAATGAATGCCGTCAGATTGCGCTTAAGCGCCGTCCGTCGGAACCATGGTTGCGGTTTCTGATGCATTGTTATCAAATAAAAGAGTTAACTCTTTTTGAGAGCCCAGTCCGTTATACAAGTAGGAGATACCTATGCCTGCCGATTCCCTTCGTGATACCGCGTTTTGCGATGTTTTGAACCGCGAGCTTGTCTGTGCGCTCGGCTGCACCGAGCCTATTGCCGTTGCCTATGCAGCGGCGCTGGCGAGCCAGACGCTCGGTTGCGAACCCGATCATATGGATGTCGCCTGCTCGGGCAACATCATCAAGAACGTTAAGAGCGTGACCGTGCCCAATTCGGGCGGTATGCACGGTATTGAGGCGGCGGCCGTGCTCGGTGCCGTGGGCGGCGACGCCAAGAGCGCGCTTGAGGTGCTCGAGAGCGTTGACGATAAAGACCGTGCTCGTGTGGCCGAGCTCCTCGCCGATGCCGGCTACTGCGATGTGTCGCTTGTCGAGGGTGTGCCCAACCTCTACATCAAGGTGACTGCCACAGCCGGGGGCCATACCGCAGTCGTCGAGATTACCGACCACCACACCAATGTCACGTGCCATACGCTCGACGGTATTCCGGTATGCGGCAAGTCGGCGGGGGAGTGTGCCGCCTGCGCCGAGCGCGTTATGGCCGAGCGTGCGGCAGATAGCGCTGACACGCCCATGTCGATTGAGTCCATCATCGACTTTATTGAGGACGGCGACATCGATGGTGCCCGCGCTGCCGTTGAGCGTCAGATTGAGCTGAACGGCGCGATCAGCGCCGAGGGCCTGGCGCACGCTTGGGGTGCCGAGGTTGGCCGCACGCTGCTGGGTGCTCGTGCCGATGACGTCGCCTGCCGTGCCCGCGCCCGTGCGGCCGCCGGGTCCGACGCCCGCATGAACGGCTGTGCGCTGCCGGTCGCCATTGTGTGCGGCTCGGGCAACCAGGGCATTACCTGCGCACTGCCCGTTATGGAGTATGCCGAGTACCTGCGCTGCGACCACGATCGCCTGGTGCGCGCCGTGATGCTGTCCGATCTTATCGCTGTGCATATCAAGAGCTATATTGGTGCGCTCTCGGCGTTTTGCGGTGCTATTTGCGCCGCGTGTGGCGCCGGCGCTGCGATTACCTGGCTGTGTGGTGGCACGCGCGAGCAGATTGGCGCGACGGTTTCGAACACACTCGGTAACGTGGGCGGCATCGTGTGCGATGGCGCCAAGGCAAGCTGTGCCGCCAAGATTTCCGCTGCCGTTGATGCGGCGATTCTAGGTCACGATATGGCCATGCAGGGTCGTGGCTTCCGCGCCGGCGAGGGCCTGATCCAGGATACCGTCGAGCAGACAATCGCCAGCATGGGCTACGTGGGCCGTGTGGGTATGAAAGATACTGATGTCGAGATCCTCAACATCATGATCGGCAAGACTCGAGTCTGTTAGTTATTGGTTCCGCCGTTCTACCGAACGGCGGACCGGCCGACTCTGCAAGCCCGGCAGAGCGGCAATCTGCCTTTCAACTTCGGCGACATGACCAGAAGGTCAATGCCGCCTTGTTTCAAGGCACCTTGCTCGCTCTGGCGGGCTTTCGCTGTCGTTGCCATAACATCGGCGTTGTCTTTGTAATGTGACAAGGGACGGTCTATTTGTCACATTTTTCTCAACCTGCGGCGCTATTTTGTTTGGTGGGAGGGGTCCTATGACAGTTCGTCGGCTACTTGGTGTTCGTAGACGGCTTCTACTACGGCGTTGAAATCGCGGGCGAAGTCTTCCATGGTTCCGTGCCAGGTGGCTCGGCCGGGTTTTCCCTGGCCAACATAGGCAGTTTGAATGCCGCAGGCGGGGCTAGGGAAGTCGCGCTTGGGATCGTTGCCCACCATAAGGACCTCGTGTGGGTCGAGTCCCATCACCTGAAGCTGCTCGAGATAGTAGGTGGCATCGGGCTTGCAGCGGGTGGTGTTTCCCATGTGCGTGACGAGCTCAAAGGGGGCGTCGGCCAGGTCGCCCCAACCCATGCGGCACTCGATGGCCCCCTGGGGAAAGCTGGGGTTGGTAAAGAGCGCGCAGCGCAGTCCTGCGTCCTGTACGGCCTGGAGAGCGGCGTGTGCGCCCGGCATGGCGTGGGCGTTGATGACATCGTCGTTCTTGTACGGAAGCACTTCGCGGTCGTAGTAGGTAAACGCCTCGTAGATGAGGGGATCGGAGAGGCAGATGCCGCATCGGCGCTCGACCTCGGTGCGGTAAAATTCAAGATTGGTGCGGTTGTCCGTGCCGCTTCGGCGGTTGGCGTTGAGGTCGACCAGAATGGTGCCGAGGCGCGCCATCGTGCCACCGCGGCTGCGGCGTCCGATATCCGCGAGCATCGACGATACATCCTTAAAATAGCGAAGGATGAACGCGTTGAGGTTGATGCTGAGAAGCGTCTCGTCCATATCGAAAACGACTGCTTTGAGCACGCGGGCACCTTTCTCGATAAATCGTTCCAGAATCGTTGCTCCGGATACTTTACCCCAAAGCCGTATGCCTAACTGCCTATCGTCAACTTATGGAGACGGTCGTCCACAAGATTGCGAAAAAGTCTCCATACGAGTAAAAAATCGCAGTTCACGCTTGAAATCGAAATGATTTCCCCGTAACCTATACGAACGTGATTGCATAAGCGTCACATTAGTATCTGTCGGCTCCCGAGTGTTCCTAAACGTTGTGTGCTTGTCGCACCCTTCTGTAGGTCCTAGCAATCGGGGCCCCGTAGTTCGAAAGGGGTCCACCTTTGAGTGAGATTCAGAACTCGTCCATTTTCTCTCTTGACGATGTCAACGAGGAGGAGATGAACAACCTCATCGACGGTACGATTACCGACTTTGATGAGGGCGATCTCGTTAACGGCACTGTCGTTAAGATCGAGCATGACGAGGTGCTCGTTGACATCGGATTCAAGTCCGAGGGCGTTATCCCGGTCCGCGAGCTGTCCATCCGCAAGGACGCTAACCCTGCAGACATCGTTGCACTCGGTGATCCCATCGAGGCTCTGGTTCTCCAGAAGGAGGACAAGGACGGTCGTCTGGTCCTGTCCAAGAAGCGTGCCGAGTACGAGCGTGCTTGGAACCGCATCGAGGAGAAGTTCAACTCCGGCGAGAACGTCGAGGGCGAGGTTATCGAGGTTGTCAAGGGCGGCCTGATCCTCGACATCGGCCTGCGTGGCTTCCTGCCCGCTTCCCTCGTCGACCTCCGTCGCGTCAAGGACCTCACCTCCTACATGGGCACCCGCATCGAGGCCCGCGTTATCGAGATGGACCGCAACCGCAACAACGTCGTCCTCTCCCGTCGCGTCGTGCTCGAGGAGTCCCGTAAGGCCGAGCGCTCCGAGATCCTGTCCAAGCTCAAGTCTGGCATGCGTCTCCAGGGCACTGTTTCCTCCATCGTCGACTTCGGCGCCTTCGTCGACCTCGGCGGTATCGACGGCCTCATCCACATCTCCGAGCTCTCCTGGAACCACGTCAACCATCCTTCCGAGGTTGTCAAGGTCGGCCAGGAGGTCGAGGTCGAGGTTCTCGACGTCGATCTCAACCGTGAGCGCATCTCCCTGGGTCTCAAGCAGACCACCGAGGATCCGTGGCGCGCACTGGTCAAGAAGTACCCCGTCGGCGCTATCGTCGAGGGCACTGTGACCAAGCTTGTCCCGTTCGGCGCTTTCGTCGACCTGGGCGAGGGCATCGAGGGCCTGGTGCACATCTCCGAGATGGCCAACAAGCACGTCGACCAGCCTTCTCAGGTCACCCACGTGGGCGACAAGGTTCAGGTCAAGGTCATGGAGATCGACCTCGACCGTCGTCGCATCTCCCTGTCCATGAAGTCTGCTGCTGAGACTCTGGGCGTCGAGATCGAGGTTACCCCGCTTCCTTCCGAGAAGAAGGACGAGGAGACCGACGCCGAGTAAATCGGTTTGACGATCACTTGTTTTAAGGGATCCGTCCGCAATGGACGGGTCCCTTTTTGCATTTGCTGCTGAGGCGCGCGATGCTATCCGTGCGCAATGCTGCCCGGGTTGTCTGTTTGCTATTGGGTTGTCGGTGCATGAAAAATGCCGACATCCCGCCTCGGGGAGGAGGCGGGAACACACCGAGTAGACGGAGGGGTGCGGAGCGCGGTCGCGTCTCGACTGACGACGTTGCCCATCGACAGGACCATTGTAACGCATGGCGGTTCTTGGTTTATCGTGTCGAGCGTTTGCGTTGTGCCATTGCCTGCGGCAACGGTGTGTTACACTCTTGCACTGCTGAGTGGGCCAGACGGTCGCGCGATGTGCTGCTTGCAGTACGCGTGAGGAAAGTCCGGGCTCCAGAGGGCGGGATGCCGGCTAACGGCCGGGCGGAGTGATCCGACGGAAAGCGCCGCAGAAAAGAAGACTCCCACCTGCGCCGTAAGGCGTAAAGGGAAAAGCTGAAACGGTGGTGTAAGAGACCACCAGCGTCGTGGCAACACGGCGGCTTGGCAAACCCCATCCGGAGCAAGCGCGAATAGGAACGCTATGGGCCGGCCCGGTCCGCGTTCGGGTAGCGTGCGTGGAGCTGCACGGTAACGTGCAGACAAGATAAATGACCGTTCACGACAGAACCCGGCTTATAGGCCCACTTGGCATTTTTGTTACCCTGACAATCGGTACGGCCTTTGCCGTATTATTGAGGCTGTTTATTGCTGTGCTTTATTCTGTTGAGGGGCTTTGTTGGACAGCTATTTTACTCTGCAGTCGAATATTGAGGCTTCGGGCGAGTTTGTGGACCGCAAGAGCCGGTTTATTGCCCAGCTGGTCCATATTGAGTCCGAGGATGAGGCGAATGCCTTCATCGAGATGGTTCGCAAGCGTCATTACGACGCTCGACATAATGTACCCGCGTGGATTTTGGTCGATGGACGCGAGCGCCAGAGCGATGACGGTGAGCCGAGCCGCACGAGCGGTATGCCGACGCTCGAGGTGTTGCGCGGTGCGGGACGCAAAAATGTTTGCTGCGTAGTGACGCGCTATTTTGGTGGCACGTTGTTGGGGCCTGGTGGCTTGGTACGCGCCTATACCGCGGCGACGCAGACGGCGGTGGCCGCTGCTCAGGAGGCCGGGCAGATCGTCGAGATGACGAGCGTCGTGCCTGTTGACGTGCATGTGGCCTATCCGCAGTATGAGCAGGTGCTTCGTTTGGCGCAGGATTCGGGTGCCAAGGTTTCGGATACCGATTACGCGGATGCCGTGACACTTCATTTGGTGTTTAAAGCGGGGGAGCAGGAGCCGTTTTGCGCTAAGATGCGCGAGCTTATGGCGGGGCGCGAGGAGATTGAGGTCGGCGCTCCTGAATTTGCCGAGTTCTAACGGCGACGGCCGGCGTGCTTTTGGATGAATCCCAAGTGCGCCGGCCGTCGTTTTTCTGTTGCCGCCGTTTACTCGGCGAGCTGCTTTAGCACATCGCAGGCGATCTCGACGGCATCGTCGATGCAGCCGGGGCAGCTGCGGAGCGGACCCTTGTCCGATCCGATGCCCTTGAGCGTGCCGCAGACAGTCGTCGTGTTCTTCTCGCCAAAACGCTTGGCAATCTCGCGCGACAGCTTGTAGGTCTGGCCCTTGGTCTTGGGGTTTTCCATGCCGTCGCTCATCACGAAGCCCATGATGGCCACGGCGCCCGAGATGGCGCCGCAGGTCTCGGTCATGCCGCCCATGCCGGCGCCAAAGCCCTCGGTGAGGGTAAAGGCGACCTGGGGGTCGAGCCCGACGGCAGGCGCGAGCGTACAGGCGACGGCCTGTGCACAGTTAAAGCCACGGGCGTGGTATTCGGCAGCCTGAGCCTGACAGGCGGTGATGTCGAGCTGGGCCGTATCGATTTGCTTCATCGTTGTCTCCTTGGTCACGGTGTACCCGCCTATGGTACCCGTGCCGGTGCATGTAATCATCGAGAGCTTCATGTATGCCTCATTTTTATCTATCGAGCAAATGTCCAAGGCTTGAGATAAATGCCCCGGATCAATTTGTCTCATAACCCACCTTGGGGATGGGTTGAGAGGGGTGCGGGGTAGCGGTATCGTGAACCGAATAAAACGTAACCCAGGCAAGGGAGCTAGATATGAGCGAGCAGACCATCGGTACTACATGTGTTCAGGGCGGCTATCACCCGGGAGATGCCGAGCCGCGCCAGGTGCCCATCTACCAGTCCACCACGTGGAAGTACGACACGTCCGAGCACATGGGCAAGCTGTTTGACCTGGAGGAGTCGGGCTATTTCTACAGCCGTCTGCAGAACCCCACGTGCGATCTGGTTGCCGCCAAGATCTGCGAGATGGAGGGCGGCACTGCCGCGATGCTCACGAGCTCGGGCATGGCTGCGAACTTCCTCGCGATCTTTAACGTGGCCGGTGCCGGCGATCACGTGGTCGCGAGCTCTGCCATCTATGGCGGCACGTACAACTTGCTCGCCCACACCATGGGCCGTATGGGGCTGACCTGCACGTTCGTTGCCCCCGACTGCACTGATGAAGAGCTCGAGGCAGCCTTTGAGCCCAATACCAAGCTCGTCTTTGGCGAGACGATCGCCAATCCCGCCCTTGCCGTGCTCGATATTGAGCGCTTTGCCAAGGCTGCGCATGACCACGGCGTGCCGCTGATGGTCGATAACACCTTCCCGACGCCCGTGATGTGCCATCCCTTTGAATGG
>CATZKS010000109.1 GCA_958421035.1 uncultured Collinsella sp.
CATGCTAGATCGATGGCTCATCTCGAGCACGGACATGCCGCAACCGCGGTAGTCCATCATCTCGTCGGCGATCTCGGCGAGCACGCTTGTAGGCAGTGCGGCCGGGCCAGCTGAGAAGTTGTGCACACGTGCCATCTTCTGGTTCCCCTCGTAGTCGTTTGAACGTTCGGGATACTTTAGCACAGTGGAGCGGTAGGCGCGACCGCATCACGGTAAAACTCGACTACGCCGCTATGATTTACAGGATGGTTACATGGGGGAGGGGCGCTTTACTCCTCAGGCAAATCCAAATCGGCGAGCGAAGACATAAGGTTCTCTAGGCGCTTGATCTCTTCGTCGCAAATTAGCCACCTCCTGGTCACTACGACGCCAGCGTGGCAATGACGGCTTCGTCGCCGGCGTATATTAGGGTGTTGCCATCGGGGATGATCGTCTGGCCTTCGCGCTTGAGCATCACCACAATAAACGGATGCTTGCCTTGCGACACATCGCACAGGCGCTGGCCGGCCAAGCGACCGTGGGGTGTCACGGTGACCTCGCGCAGTGTAACCTCGGCACGCTCTTCGAACGTTGGGGCGGCCATCACCAGCAGATCGCCTTCCTGGATCACGGTGTCGCCATTGGGCAGTACCGGGTGCGCACCGTCGCGCAGCACCAGGACCACGAGCATATCTGTGGCGCTGCCAATGTCCGCGAGCGAGCGTCCGGCAAACGGATGTCCAGCGCCCACCTTGAGCTTTACAAACGACATGCCGTCTTCGTCGCGGTAGTCGTTAAAGGTGCGACGCACGTCGCCGGTCGCATCGATCATATCGAGCTTCTTCGCCACCGCCGGCAGCAGCGAGCCCTGCACCACAATGCTCGACACGGCAATCGCAAACACCAGGTCAAATAGGTCGTGTCCGCCGGGAACGCCGGCCACTACGGCAAAGAGACTAAAGACGACCGAAGCCGCTCCGCGTAGGCCCGCCCAGCTTACGAGCGCGACCTGGCGGGGATTCGTCTTAAAGGGCGCTAGGAGCACGCCGACGGCGATGGGGCGGCTCACGAAGAGCATGAACGCCATGAGTGCCAGGCCCGGCAGCAGCATCTGCGGCAGGCGTGCGGGCGTTACGAGCAGGCCGAGCAAGAAGAAGACCGTCATCTCGGCCATCTCGGTGAGGGTGTCAAAGAAGTGCGCCATCTCGACTTTGCCGGTGATGTCGCTGGCGCCCAGCACAATGCCGGCCAGGTATACAGCCAAAAAGCCGTTGCCGCCCAGGTAGCTCGGCAGCGCGTAGGCGACGATGGCCACGGCGAACAAATAGATGGTCTGCGCGCCCTCGGCCGTTGCGTGCGCGCGTTCAATCAGGCGGCCCGCCGCCCAGCCGATGGCGAGGCCCAGGCCCACGCCCAGGATAATCTGCTTGGCCAGCAGCACGGGGATGTTAATGTCGCCGCCGGCCGCGAGTGTGGCGAGCACGGCGGTGAGCATGTAGGCGACGGGGTCGTTGGAGCCCGATTCGACCTCGAGCAGCGAGTCGGTGCCGCCCTTCAGCGAAAGGTTGTGCTCGCGCAGCACGCTAAAGACGCTGGCCGCGTCGGTGGATGCCACGACCGATCCCAACAGCAGGCCGTCGATCCAGTCGAACCCCAGCGCGAAGTGGGCGAACACGCCGGTGATGCCGGCAGTGATGACGACGCCGAGCGTGCTCAGCAGCACCGCCGGCACAGCGACGGGTTTGGCACGGTCGATATTGGTGTTAAAGCCGCCGTAGAACATGATGAACAGCAGCGCCGTGCTGCAGACGGTTTCGGTGAGCGCATAGTCGCTAAAGTCGATATGCGCCGGGCCGTTGACGCCCAACAGCATGCCGAGCGCGATAAAGATGAGCAGGGTGGGGAAGGGGAGCTTTTTGCCGACGGGTTTGATGGTCAGACACAGAATGATGACGAGGCCGATAAAGAGAAGGATCTGGTTCATGGATGGTGTCCGCTCCTGGTTGGTTGGCGTGGCACGGTCAGTTGCCTGCGGTTATTTGTACCCAAAGATGGTGGGTTTATGGGGTTGGATTGCGGGCGTGCGCGATATCGTCATAGACGGCTGCCGTCTTTGCCTCTGCTCGGAAACCCTTTCCAGCTTTATTGCAACGGAGTACAATGGGTAACGTTTAAGTTCAACTTGAAGTTTTAGTTGCGGCGCCGGGCTTCGGCCGCAATGCAAGGAGAGGCGTACCATGGCGATCTATGTGACATCTGATGCTCACGGGCACGTGCGTGCGCTTGACGAAGCCCTGTCTAAGATCTCGTTGACGTCCGACGACACGCTGTACGTGCTGGGCGACATGATCGATCGCGGGCCCGATCCGGTCGGCGTTATTAAGCTCGTGCGCTCGCTGCCCAACGCCCACGTGCTCAAGGGTAATCACGAGCAGATCATGCTCGATGCCATCATTGGCCAGGATCCGCTCGATGCCGAGACCTGGGATATCAACGGTGGTTGGACGACGCGCGAGCAGCTCAACGACATGGAATTTGAGGCATACGAGGAGCTCGTGCGATGGATGGCCGCGCTGCCGCTCTACGCAGTGGTCGAGACCGAGGAGCGCCCGTATCTGCTGGTACATGCTGGAATCGAGATGAAGGCGGCGCGCGCGTTTTTGCTTGAGCATGGCGTCGATTGTGCCGATGGCGTTGGAGCGGTGGGTGCCGATCGCGAGCTGCTGCAGCAGATGCTCGCGGTGCAGTCGTCCGATGACCTGCTGTGGATTCGTCATGGCTATTGGGATGCGTCGACCGGGCTGCTTTCTGCCGAGGGCAAGGGCCCGGTCGTGGTGAGCGGTCACACGCCCACGGTATCGCTTGGGCGCTATTGCGAGGTCGGTGGTCTGGCGGGGCTCGATGAGGAATCGGGACGCGGGCAGATCGTGCGCTTGGGCGGCGAGGACACTGCTGGTGTGCCCGATCGCATCGACATCGACTGCGCCGCCGCCACCGGCTCCGAGTTCGGCCGCGTGGGCATCCTGCGCCTGGACGACGGGGCCGAGTTCTACGCGAACATCAACCCGGGCGAATAACCTTGTTCCGCCGATCTACCGTAGCTAATTTGGGACGGGGCTTTTTTGACTACTTTCGGAGAGTAGCGCCTTCTTGCTCGGTAAGCGCTAGAAATGAGGAGCGTCTGCGTCCTCGACAGCGCGAAAATGCTCGAAAAACCGTCGCAACGGAGTCAAACGACGTCGCGGCGGTTCTTTTTTGGCTGCCCGCTTGCTAAGTGAGTAGACTTTTTTGGAAATGCCGAGCACCCAACATATTTGCCTCAATAAAACCGCAGGTCACAGACTTGTGCTCTGTTGGTGTGGTCGGGGATTCGGTAAAAGTCTACTCACTTAGTTTTGCGTGATGAATATTGTCCGCAACGAGACCCCAGACGGGGTGATTCCATCGCAAATTCCGGTGACCGGGCAGCTAATTAGGCGCCGTATGGGTTGCGGTCGCGTTCGATGCGTTGGCGGATGCGGCGGTACTCGATTATCAGCAGCACCAGGAGTAGGGCCATGATGGCTAGGTAGCTCACTACAGCGCCCATCAGACCCAGCAGCTTAATCAGGATCACCGGCAGCACCACGCTTACGGCGAAGCAGATCAGGTAGATCTTGGTGACGTCTCTAGCGTGGCGTAGCACCGTGATGATGGCGTAGATAAAGTCGATGGCCGCGGTGACGCCGCCGGCGACGACCATCAGCAGCGCCAGCGTACGGTAGCGCTCAAAGCTGAGGCCGTACATAAAGCTCATGAGGGGAATACCGGGACCTGCCATAAATGCGGCGCACATGCCGGTGATGACCACGATCAGCGCCATAACGGCAACAATAATCAGGTCAAAGCGACGACGCTTGCGAGGATTAGCCCAAATGTTCGACAAGCGCAGGAGCTGCGGTTTATAGATAAATCCAATGCTCAGCAAAATAGCCTACGCAGGAAAGAACAGGGCATTAAAGTACAGCTGATATTTGTATGCCAGCGTGCCTTCCATCACAAACTTGGGCATGCTCTCGATAAGGTTGAACAGGAACAGTGCACCAAAGAGCGGGGCGCACTGGACAAACAGGTGGCCGACCTCGCGCAGGCTCACGCGGCGCGATTTTTCGGTCTCGAGCAGGGCGAGCGGCGCGGTGACCAGCACGAGCGAGGCGATCGCGGTGACACCCATGTCCATGGCCGCGATGGGCATGCTGCGCGTGAGGAACAGCGCCACGCTGAAGACCGCGATGACGCCGACGGAGCGTAGCGTTTGGCTCATTCCAGCCAAGTAGAGTTTGTCGGCCTGCTGCAGGCGGCCTTCGTACACGTCGGCGACGCCGTCGATGACCTTATACAGGTAGACGCCCAGGCCGATCGTCGCCATCTGCGCGCCATAGCCGCGGGCGCTGCTATACATGAGGCCGCAGCCTAGGGCGAGCGCTCCGCAGATCCAACGATTGAGCTGGTAGGAGGCGAAGGACGTCTTTTCGTCGATGTCCGAGACCTGGAAATTGCGCACGCCGTAGTTGCACGCGATCATGATGAGCGTGCCGGTGACAAAGGCGATGGAGAACTTGCCGGCTTCCTCGGCGCCCACGAGCTGCGTGGACACGATGGTGAGCAGAGGAAACGCCATGCCCCATACGGCGGTGCCCAGGGTATTCCAAAGGTAGTCGCGACGGGTGGCATGATCTTCGTACTCGGCTTCTTGCGTGGAGAAGCCGCCGCCGTAGACGGCTCCGAGCAGGCGGTTCCACCAGGCATTGACCATGCGGTGGATGGGGCCGGGCTGGCGATCGCGCTCGCGGCGACGGCGTGTGGCCTGGTTGCTGTCGGGACCGCCGGCGTTACGCTGGCTTAGCTCTTGGATTCGTGCGAGCTCCTCGGCGGTATGCGATGCGGGGAACAGGCCGTTCTCGATGCGTCCACCTTGGGCCTTTGCGGTGCCGCCGCTCGCTGCGGCGGGGTCGGCGACGCCATTGCGGCGGGCGATGGCGCGGCGGATGCTATCGAGGGGCGTGATGCTCAAGGCGGTTCCTTTCTCTTACTGTGCTCTAGTATAGTCGCGGTGGTGTGTGCTCGGGTTTGTGAACGGAGTGTTCAATATTTCGGCAGGCGGCAGAAAATTGTCGGTAAGCGTGCGGTATCCTGTTCAAGTTTTATGACACCCCCGATGCCGCCCTCGCGGTACCAAGGAGCTTTTACCCATGGACGTCGCCGCATTTTTGCTGGCTCTTGTGCCTATCATCTGGCTTGTCGTGATGCTGCTGTGCTTTAAATGGCCGGCCTGGAAAGCCGCCATTGGTTCGTTTGTTCTTTCGTGCGTGCTCGCCTTTGCGTGGTGGCATTTGCCGGTGGCGCAGATAGCCACGGCCTCGCTCGAGGGCTTTTTGATGGCGCTGTGGCCCATCGTGCTCGTAATTATTGCCGCGGTGTTCACGTATAACCTGTGCGTGCGCACGGGCGCCATGGACGTGATCGGCAGCATGATCACCTCCATCAGCAGCGATCGTCGTCTGCTGGCGCTGCTTGTGGCCTGGTGCTTCGGTGGCTTTATGGAGGGCATGGCCGGCTTTGGTACCGCCGTTGCCATTCCCGCCGGCATGCTCGCGGGCCTTGGTTTTGAGGCCGTGCCTGCCGTGCTGATCTGCCTGCTAGCCAACGGTGTGCCCACGCCCTACGGCTCTATCGGCATTCCTACGGTGTCCGTTGCCGACCTGGTGGGCCTGGATTCCCTGCATTTGGCTACCGTTCAGCTGGTGCAGCTCGCGCCCTTCTTTGTGGCGATGCCGCTGCTTATTGTGCTGGTTGCGGGTCGTGTTGCCGATGACCAGGGCAATGTTGCGAGCGTGAGCGAGCGCCTGCACGGCGTAGCCGGCGTGGCACTGCTTTCCGGCGTGTCCTTTGTAGGTGCGGCCCTGGTCGTTGCCATGTTTGTGGGTCCCGAGCTTGCCGTAGTCGTGGGCTCCATCGTGTCACTTGCGCTGACTGCCGTGCTCGCCATGCGTACCGAGAAATCGGGGCATTTGGATGCGCGCTTCCATATGAATATCGATTCCGGCGAGCAGCTCACCCTTAAATCGGCGCTTTCGGCCTGGTCGTGCTTCATTCTGATTTTTGTACTGCTGCTGGGTACGTCCAACCTGGTGCCCGCCGTGCATGCCGCGCTTGCGCCCTTTGCAAGCCACGTGCAGGTGTATTGCGGCGAGAACCCCGGTACGCTTACGTTTTCGTGGATTAACACGCCGGGTGTTTGGATCTTCCTGGCCGCGTTTATCGGCGGTGCGATTCAGGGCGCTTCGCCGCGTCTGATGGGCGAGGTGCTGGCCGCGACTGTGAAGCAGATGATGCCGACGGTGATCACGATGCTTTCGGTGCTGGGCTGTGCCAAGGTGATGGGCTATGCGGGCATGATCTCTTCGATCAGCGCGTTCTGCATCGCCGTCGCCGGTGGGCTGTACCCGATTCTGGCTCCGTGGATCGGCGCAGTCGGTGCGTTTGTGACCGGCTCGGGCACGTCCTCGGGCATGCTGTTTGGCCCCATTCAGAGCCAGGCTGCCACTGCGCTGGGTGTGAGCGACTACTGGATGGTCGCGTTGAACGCCCTGGGCGTCGCCGCCGGTAAGATGATCTCGCCGCAGACCCTCGCCATTGGTCTTGCCGCCGTGCTCGTGCGCGGTAAGGATGCCGAACTCCTGGGCGCCGTCCTGCCCTACGCCGCCGGCATGCTGGTCCTGATGAGCGCCATAGCCATGCTCGGCCAAGGCCTGCCGCTGTAGTCGGCACTTAGGGACGTTCCTTATGTGCCGGCACTTTGGGAACGTCCCTAAGTGCCGGCATCCGGGGACACTCCTTGAATGTTGTCTGTTCAAGAGTGTCCCCAATGACTAGTCGTTTAAAAGCGTCCCTAACGACTAAGCCGCTTGCCTGCGATTTTTGACCGTTGGGCGGGCGCTTCGCCGTTGCC
>CATZKS010000110.1 GCA_958421035.1 uncultured Collinsella sp.
CCGCGACCACGAAATCGTGCGTCTGATCTTGGACTGGCGTGAAAAGTCCAAAATCAAGTCCACCTATCTGGACACGCTGGGCCCGCTGCGCCGCGGTGACGGTCGCGTGCACACCACGTACAACCAGACCATCACGGCAACGGGGCGTCTGTCCTCAAGCGACCCGAACCTGCAGAACATCCCAACGCGCTCGGAGCTGGGTCGTACCGTCAAGACGGCGTTTTCGGCAGGCGAGGGAAGCGTCTTTTTGGCGGTGGACTACTCGCAGATCGAGCTGCGTCTGCTGGCGCATCTCTCGGGTGACGAGCACTTGGTGCGCGCCTTTAACGAGGGCGAGGACTTCCATGCCGAGACGGCGGCGCGCGTGTTTGGTGTGCCGGTGTCCGAGGTAACGCCCGACCTGCGCAGTCGCGCCAAGGCCGTGAACTTTGGCATCGTGTATGGCCAGCAGGCCTACGGCCTGTCGCAGTCGCTGCATATCTCGATGGCCGAGGCGCGCGACATGATCGACCGCTACTACGAGGCCTACCCGGGCGTGCGTACGTTCCTCGACAACGTGGTGGCGCGCGCCAAGCAGACGGGCTACGCCGAGACCATGTATGGCCGCAGACGCCATATTCCCGAGCTCAAGGCCAAAAACCCGCAACTCCGCGGCTTTGGCGAGCGCACGGCCATGAACCATCCCATGCAGGGCACCGCAGCAGACATCATCAAGATCGCCATGGCCCGCGTAAGTCGTCGCCTGGAAGAAGAAGGCTTTGCCGCCCACATGATCCTGCAAGTGCACGACGAACTGGACTTTGAGTGCCCGGTCGACGAAGTCGAGCGCCTGACCACCATGGTCCAAGACGTCATGGAACATGTCGTAGACCTACGCGTACCCCTAATCGCCGAAGCCAGTACCGGCATAACCTGGGCCGACGCCAAGTAGGGGTACACCCGCAATTCCAAAGTAATCAAAACCAGAAGGACGCCCCTCATCAATAAGGAGCGTCCTTCGTTCAATAAAAATCAGCCAAAGTATCTAGACGCCAAGACGCCATCCATACGGCAAGCAAGTCAACGTAGCCATGCCCGGGGCCGGCCGTTTGATTTTTGTAGATTCCGCACGAGCCGAAGAGCACTTAATGTGCTCTTCGAGCGAGCCCAGGACCTGACCGAGCAAAAATCAAACGGCCGGTCCCGGGTATGGTGACGAGATAGATTAACGAGCCGCCAGGATGGCGTCGATGAGCGTCAGTACGCCTCCGTCGTTGTTGCTCGGAATGCGCCATTTAGCATGCGCGTTCATATGCTCCTCGGCGTTGTCCACGATAAAGCTGTGGCCGACGCGCTCCAGCATGGGGATGTCGTTGTAGGTGTCGCCCACGGCGGCGGCATCGGCGATATCGATGCCCAGGTGCTCGCAAAGATGCGCGACGCCGGCGCCCTTGTCGACGCCCAAGTTCATGAAGTCGATCCACTCGCGCCCGGCGTTGGTGACGTAGAGCTTGTCCGAGAACTCGGGACTATAGGTCTCGCGGAAAGCGGGCTCGGCGTCGTAGCCGGGGAAGAAGACCGAAATCTTGTTGGACTCGAAATCAATGCCATCAAAGCTGTCGACGTAGTTGATTGTGTTGTAGTAGACGCTGATCTCGTCGTGGTATTGATGGTCGCGGGCAAGCGCGTAGAACTCGTCGAAGCAGCAAAGGACGGGGACAGCGCGCGGATCCTCCGAGGCACGGCTCAAGACCTGCTGATACAGCTCCACGTCAATAGTGCTCTTATAGATATAGCTGCCGCGATAGATCACGCACGCTCCGTTGTCGGGACAAAAGGCGAGGCGGTTCTTGACGCCCTCGAACATCTCCTCGAGCTTGGGGGCGGGACGTCCGCTGGCGGGGCAGAATACGATGTCGGCGTCGGCGAGCTTGTCTAGGCGCTCATCAAGACCCTGGGGCAGCACGCGCTCGTCGGTCAGCAGCGTCTTGTCCATGTCGACGGCGAGAATCTTAATGTTTCCGATATTGGCGTCCGATTCGTAAGTTTGCATAAAAGCGAGCCTTTCGTTTCGAGATTGTTTCAGACGTTATAGCCATCAATTCGTAGTCGGGCGTATTTTCGCAGGAACGGAGCGTATTTGCACCACGCTTCACAAAGTAATGAAAAAACTTTTCAGAAATTTGAATTTGTCGCTTGTGCTGCGGGCACTTTAGCGTAATATAGCGACCATCGAAAACGGAGACGGAAAAACAACCGCTTACCGAGGAAAAGGTACCGTTTACGATATTAGAATTGCGCCCGGCGATAGGTGAAAGGAGAGGCAGATGCAGTTCGTAACGATCATCACCACTGCAGACAATGCCATCCGACGCCAGCGCGCAATTTCCCGACGACGATAACAATCGTCTCTGTCCGCATGGGGCGAATTGCCTCAACAGAGTCATTTTGAGGTCGTTGGGTTTTAGCACGACATTGCTGCATGTTTCTAGGGCATGTATGTGCTGATTTTTGCTATTTAACCTGATATTGCACGGTATATGACCTTGAAATGACTTGCAACTGACCGATGTTCTAACTAGCTACCAAGGGCGAAAGGAAACAGCCATGAGCAAGGAAAAAGTCGTTCTCGCATATTCCGGTGGTCTTGATACATCCGTATGTGTCAAGTGGCTCCAGGACGAGAAGAATCTCGATGTCGTTTGTGTCTGCGGCAACGTGGGCCAGGAAGAGACCGGACTGGATGCCAAGAAGCAGAAGGCGCTCGACCTGGGCGTTCTCGATTGCCAGGTGCTCGACCTGCGCGACGAGTTCTCCGATGAGTTCCTGACCAAAGCCATCGCCGCAAACTCCATGTACGAGAATAAGTATCCGCTGCTCTCCGCCCTGTCTCGCCCGCTGCTTGCCAAGAAGCTTGTTGAGGTCGCCCACGAGTTTGGCGCGACCTACGTCGCCCACGGCTGCACTGGCAAAGGTAACGATCAGGTCCGTTTTGAGGCCGCCGTCAAGGCCCTCGACCCCGAGCTCAAGGTTATCGCCCCGGTTCGCGAGTGGGACCTGAAGTGCCGTCCCGACGAGGTCGCCTATGCCCACGCCCACAACGTGCCGGTTCCCGAGGGTGCCAACGACAACCCCTACTCCATCGACGACAACCTGTGGGGTCGCGCCATCGAGTGCGGTCACCTGGAGGACCCTTGGAATGAGCCGCTCGATGACGCTTGGGTTATGACCAAGAACCCCGAGGACACGCCTGACACCCCGACCTATACCGAGATCGAGTTTGAGGCCGGCAAGCCTGTCGCCGTCGACGGCAAGAAGATGAAGCTCTCCGAGATCGTCATCGCCCTCAACAAGATTTCGGGCGACAACGGCTTTGGCCGTCTTGACCTGGTCGAGGATCGTCTGGTGGGCCTCAAGAGCCGCGAGTGCTATGAGGTTCCCGGCGCCCTGACGCTCATCACCGCCCACAAGGCGCTCGAGGACATCTGCGTCGAGGGCGACCTGCTCAAGACCAAGATCAAGCTCGAGCAGGATTGGGCCACCGCCGTGTACAACGGCCAGTGGTACAGCCCGCTCAAGAACGCGCTCGACGCCTTTATGGCCGATACCCAGAAGTTCGTGACCGGCACTGTCCGTCTGAAGTTCTTTAAGGGCAACTGCCATGTCGTCGGCCGCAAGAGTCCCTTCAGCCTCTACGACTACGGCCTGGCTACCTACGACCGCGACACCACGTTTGACGAGAAGGCCAGCGCCGGCTTTATCGAGATCGATACGCTGTCGCTCAAGACGTGGGCAAAGGTCCAGGGCCCCAGCTCTGCTGCTGCCCAGGCCTAGCGCCTCCTTCCCTTGGTATCCGCGCGGCCCATCCGCGTGATACATAACGGGCGCACGGGGTCCCTACCTTTCGTTATGCTTGCTGACACTTCTTAACATCGGTGGCCCCTACGTTCCGCCCGCATATATGATGCCGCGTCTGCGGCTGAGTCCGAGCCCCGCCGGGGTTGTCCGGCGGGGCTCCTTCTATCAATTTGGCGGCTCTGTGCCTATACATATGAGGAGTATCCATTATGTTCAATGCTATCGCGCATGCTTTGCTTGCCCTCGCGCCCGAGTTCGATGCTGTAAGGGTCGAGGACGTTCCTATGAGCCTGAAGGCCTGGATCGATGGTTCGCAGGGCAACATCCGGAGGGAGACGTTGGGCGCCAAGTGCATGGTGCGTCACTTCTTTGCAAATTAGCCACATGGCCCCGCGCGCGGCAGGGAGTGTGTAAAACTAGCGGTTGATAAATCGCTTTAGCGACAGGGCACATTGCTTTGGACGCTTGTTTTGGTATTTGGAGAAAGGAGACGGTTCCATGGCTCTTTGGGGCGGTCGTTTTGAGGCGGGCGTGGCCGAGGTCACGCAGGAGTTTGGCGCGTCGCTGCCGGTCGACAAACATCTCTATAAGCAGGATATCGCCGGCTCTAAGGCGCATGCCAAGATGTTGGCCGCCCAGGGCATCATCAGTGCCGAGGACGAGCAGGCGATTGCCAAGGGCCTGACCGGAATCGAACAGGATATCGATGCCGGCAACTTTACCTTCGACATCAACGATGAGGACATTCATATGTCCATCGAGAGCGAGCTGACGCGTCGCATCGGCGAGGCTGGCAAGCGCTTGCATACTGGGCGTTCGCGCAACGACCAGGTGGCGACCGATACGCGCCTGGGCGTCAAGGCGCTGGCCAAGGAGCTCATGGAGGCCAATCTTGAGCTGCGCCATGTGCTGGTGGATGCGGCCAAGAAGTACGACAAGGTGATTCTGCCGGGCTACACGCACATGCAACATGCTCAGCCCGTGCTGCTGTCGCATCACCTGCTGGCGTATTCCTGGATGTTCGCGCGCGACTTTACGCGTTTGAAGGCCGCCTTTGATGCTGCCGACAACTGCCCGCTGGGTGCCGCTGCGCTTGCCGGTACGAGCTATCCGCTCGATCGCCAGATGACGGCTGCCGAACTTGGCTTTGCGGGCGTGATCCCCAACTCGCTCGATGCCGTTTCCGACCGTGATTTTCTGCTCGATCTGCATTACGCCGGATCCGTCATGGCGATGCACCTGGCGCGTCTTTCCGAGGAGATCGTACTGTGGTCGAGCTCCGAATTTGGCTTTATCACGCTTTCCGACTCGTACTCCACTGGCTCGTCCATCATGCCGCAGAAGAAGAACCCCGACTTTGCCGAGCTTATCCGCGGCAAGAGCGGTCGCGTGTACGGCAACCTGGTGCAGCTGCTCGTGACCATGAAGGGCCTGCCGCTTGCTTATAACAAGGACTTGCAGGAGGACAAGGAGGGCGCCCTCGATACCGCCCATACGCTCATGCAGTGCCTGTCGGTTATGGCCGGTATGATTTCGACCTGGACCGTCAACGAGGATGCCATGGCGCGCGAGTGCGGTGTGGGGCACCTTGCCGCCACCGATGTTGCCGATTACCTGGCCAAGCGTGGCCTGCCGTTCCGCGAGGCACATGCCGTGGTGGGCCATTTGGTCCTGATGTGTGAGAAGCGCGGCTGCAACCTTGAGGACCTGCCGTTTGAGGTGTTCCAGGAGGCGAGTCCGCTCTTTGAGCACGACATTACCGAGGCGCTCGACATCCCGTCGATTGTCGCCGCGCGCACGACCGAGGGCGGCACCGCCCCTGCCGCCGTTGCCGTGCAGCTGCAGCGTGCCGAGGCACAGCTTGAGGCCGACAAAGGCGTGTTTGGATCGCTGACCAAGGTCGTCGAAATGGGCCACGGGGTAAAGTAGGGGTTTGGCTGAAGCTGTTTTGGCCATTATTTATTGATAAATCGTTGTTGCTTTACGGACGTCTGCTGATGTGGGCGTCCGTATTTTGTTGCTATGGGGGAGGGGCTTGTCGAGAACTTCTGTAGGACCTTTGGGCAGGTTGTGAAGGGGGCACGTTCACGGGCGGCAACCGACCGTCCGCTCGGTTCGATGCGGTTGATGTGCGGTCGGATGGTACTCTAATCGGGCCTCGAAACAGAAGTGACACAAATGGAACGTTTTAATAAATTGTAACGTTTCAAAAAACAGCTTTTTGTTTAACTGCAGCTAAAACTCTGTTACGATGCAGTCCGGGCGGGTGCCGGAATGGGACTTGGGCACGCGCGAACCTACTTGAAAGGCTACCTTATGGCTATCGAGAAGACCTTTATCATGATTAAGCCCGACGCTGTGCGCGATCGTAAGATCGGCGAGATCGTCGCTCGCATTGAGCGTAGCGGCCTTGTCATCGAGCGCATGGAGATGACCACGCTCGAGCGCGCTACCGTCGAGGAGCACTACGCCCATCTGGCCGACAAGCCCTTCTTTGGTGGTCTCTGTGACTTTATGACGAGCGGCCCGGTCGTTAAGATGGTCGTTTCCGGTCTCTCCGCTGTCTCCAAGATGCGCACCCTTATGGGTGCTACCAACCCGCTTGATGCTGCTCCCGGCACCATTCGCGGCGACTTCGCTGTCGATGTCAACGCTAACGTAATCCACGGCTCCGACTGCTTGGAGAACGCCGAGATCGAGATCAAGCGCTTCTTTGGCTAAACCAGCTTTGACTCCTTAAAGCTGTTAGCGTGTGGCTTTGGCGCCGCGGAATTCCATCCGCGGCGCCCTTTTTATTCCAGTAGATTTTTGGTAACCGCTTAGAAATCTACTAAAGAGCCCCCGCCCGGATGTTTCTTCCGGGCGGGGGCTGGCGTTAGCGTATGGCTTTGTAGGTCTTTAGGCCTCGTCGACGACCTTGAGGCCGCGCGTGTGGTCGATCTCGTTGAGGAGGTTAACGCGACGCTCATGACGACCGCCCTCAAACTCGGCGTCGAGCCACTCGTCGACAATCATCTTGGCGAGCTCGGAGCCCACGACGCGGGCGCCAAAGGCGAGCACGTTGGTATTGTTGTGCATGCGGGAGAGCTTGGCGCTGAAGGGCTC
>CATZKS010000111.1 GCA_958421035.1 uncultured Collinsella sp.
GGGGCGACAGGTTGATGCCCGCCGCCGAGTCAAAAAAGGTCACGCCGTTGACAACGATCTTGCCCTCGTCGGGCGTCTCCACGCCGGCGATGCAGCGCAGCGTACAGCTCTTGCCGCAACCCGAGGCGCCCAGCAGCGCCACGCGCTCCTCGCCGGCCTCAAGCTGCATGTCGAGCATAAACCCGGGGTAACGTTTCTTAATATCCAAAACGAGCGACATAGCTTATCGACCTCCCTGCGGCGCCGCATCATCGCGCATGAGCTCGGCCAGCGCCTCGCGATCGATACGCAAGGCATCGCCGCCCGCCGGGTCGAGCGAATCGCCCTGTCCGGCGAGATCTTTGGCCTGCTTGCGCTCCGCACGGGAAAGGCCCCGCTCGCGATACTTTTGCGAATGAGCGGTGTACATGTTGATGAACAGGATGACTAGGAAACTAAACACGATCACGACGACGACCCAAAAGAGGGCCACCGACGTGTTGCCGCCCATCCACTCAAAGTAGATGGCGATGGGAATGGTCTGCGTAATACCGGCGTAGTTGCCCGCAAAGAACAGGGTGCAGCCAAACTCGCCCATGGCGCGGGCAAAGGCGAGCACCGTGCCGGCGGCAATCGAGGGCCAGCCAAGCGGCATCATAATCTTGGTAAAGATGCGACGCTCGGACCAGCCCAGCGTGCGCGCCGCATCGAGCATCTGCGTGTCGAGGCTCTCGAAGGCTCCGAGTGCCGTACGATAGACGAGCGGGAACGACACCACCACGGCAGAGATCACCGCCGCGGGCCACGTAAAGACGATCGAGATGCCGTGCGCAATGAGCCACTGGCCCACCCCGGTCGATCGACCAAATAGCATAAGCAGCAAAAAGCCACACACCGTAGGCGGCAGCACCATGGGGATGGTAAAGACCGAGTCGAGCAAGCCCTTGATGCGGCTCGAGGTACCCATAGTCTTCCACGCGGCGAACAGGCCCAGCGCAAAGGAGATCAGCAGGGCAAGGCCGCTCGTTTTAATGGACACCCAGAACGGGCGATAGTCGATGTCGCCCAAAAAGGAGGCCAGAGAGGTCAAGGGCCCCTGCTCACCCCGCAACACGACAGACGACGCCTCTACCATTTGAGCGCTATCAAGCCAACGCGCGCCGCCCTTGGCATCACCCGAGGCTGATGCAATCACCACATAGCGGTCCCCATCCGCACCGCGCTCGTCAAAGCCATAGGTATACCCGCCGGATTCAAACGTTGTTTCCGCCGTGACATACCAAGGAAGATCCACGTCCCCTAGCTGCGCACCTCCCATGCAGTTTGCGCTGTCGAGCTTACAGACGAGGGCCTTGAGACCCGATACGCACTCGTTGTCCTGCGGATCCAATCCATACTTCTCGACCGCCTTGGGCGATATCCACACCACAACGCGATCGGCAGCAGGCGCCACTACAAGGTCCACGTCCTCGTCAACGGGAAACCGGTAGCCCTCAGGCTGGCCCTCCATGGCACGAGCGGTCCCCTTGGCCAACCGCTCAAAACCCTCGATCCCATAGGAAAGCCCATGAGCGGTCGCAGCAACCTGGGCCCCGTCCTCAGCGTCCCCAGCAAACGCAAATCCCGGCACCCAGCAAAGCGAGAAGGTCAAAGCACAGGCGACAAGCATGCGGAATCTATTAAGCACGAAAAGCTCCAAGCGAATACAAGGACGGAGTGAAACACAAAACGATGGAATTATCGCGCCAAGCCGCACTACGCGGAAAGCTCAAAGCCGTACTTAGCCCAAATCTTCTGAGCCTTCTTGTTGGACAGGCAGAAGTCGATAAACGCCTTGGCCTCGTCGGCGTGCTCGGAGCCATCGGCGACAGCACCCGGGTACACGATAGGCTTGTGCGAGTCCTCGGGACACACGAAGGCCTCCTCGATGCCGTCGTAGCGGAAGATATCGGAGCTGTAGACAAATCCAGCCACGCAGTCGCCTGTGGACACATAGGCGGCGGCGGTGCCCACTTTATCGGCCAGTACGACCTTGTCGGCAATCACGGGAGTATAGTCGCCGTCGTCGCCCTCGGTGCCGGTGTAGAGGCCCACGGAGGCCAGGGCCTGGTTGGCATACTTGCCGGCGGGGACGGTCTTGGCGTCGCCAATGGCGATCTTACCGTCCAGGTTCGCGACGTCGGCGATGGCCTCGACCTTGGTGTCGGAGCCCTCGGCGCGAATGATCACGAGGTCGTTGACGAACATATCCTCACGGGTGTCGGTGTCGACGAGCTCAGCGGCCTCAGCGTCATCCATGGTGCCCTTGGAAGCAGTGATGAGCACGTCGACCGTGGCGCCGGCACGCATCTGCTCAACGAGGTCGCCGGAGGCCTTAAACTGCGTGTCGGCAAAGGTGGTGCCGGTCTGGTCGGTGTAGAGCTCTTGGACCTCGGGAAGGGCCTTCTCGAGGGAGTTAGCAGCGAAAACCTGCAGCTCGACAGCTTTCTTGGAAGATGCCTTAGCAGAACCGGCATCGGATCCGGCCGGCTCGGACGTCTTGCTGCCCGAACAGCCGGCAAGACCAAGGCCGGCAGCGGCGACAGCAGAAAGCGAGACGAATCCGCGGCGAGAAACCATATCGAACATGTTCAACCCTTTCGGACGTTTTGCCCGGGTACCCCACCGCGGGCTTTAATCTGCAATCAGATTATACTTTGTTGCGAATAATGATTATGAGAAATTATTCTCTTCAGAGAATATAGTTTCAAGTTACCGTGCACCTCGGCGTCGCTTCGGCGGAAAATAAAAGCGGAGCGACCGATAAGGTCGCCCCGCCGCAGGTAAACCGCTTAGTTGGTATGTCCGCCGCCCGCTGTCATCTGAGCCGCATGCTCCAGCTGGTCCGCTATGGCCTCCCAGCTTTCGCGGGCGGCCTTCGTAGAACCGGGAAAGTTTACGACAAGTGTATGACCTCGTTGCATGCAAATAGCGCGCGAGAGCATGGCGCGGCGCGTCTTGGTCATGGAGTAGGCACGAATTGCCTCGGCAATACCCGGCACATCGCGGTCGCAGACGGCACGCGTCGCCTCGGGCGTCACGTCGCGCATCGAAAGCCCTGTGCCGCCGCAGGTGAGCACGACATTGGCGTGGCACTCATCGGCGGCTTCCGCAATGGCATCACCAATCTCGCTGACGTCATCGCGCACGACCACATGTGAGGCGACCGTCCAGCCCTGCGCCTCGATAAGCTCCTCGAGCGCGGCTCCGGCCTCATCCTGCAAAAGATCGCGTGTGTCCGAACACGTCACAATCGATATCTTCAACTCCATAGCCTTCCTCCTACAGCACCGTTCCCTCAGACAGGTCGACGCGCACAACGTCCACGACGTCGCCGACCTTGAGCTCGCACGGTCCTTCGTCAATACGCAACAGGCAGTTCGCACGCTGCATCGTGCCGAGCAACGCCGAATTCTGCGTCTTGGCCTCGGTCACCAACAACTCACCGGTCTCGGGGTCGCGCAAAACCGTGGCGCGATCGAAGAAGCGGCGATGCTGTCGCTTTTTCACGCTATGCGTGAGCGACGCCTGCTGCACGGGACGCGCACCCTCGGCAAAGCCGCGCATCTTGCGGATCGCGGGGCGGGCGAGCATCTCAAAGCCCACATACGCAGCAGCGGGATTGCCCGAAAGCCCCAAATACGGCTTGCCCCCAAGCAGGCCAAACGTGATGGCCTTGCCGGGACGCATCGAGATGCGATCGAAGAGCACCTCGCCCTCGCGCCGGACGAGCGCCGTCACATAGTCGTAATCGCCAGCCGAGGCGCCACCGCTCGTAATGACAAAATTGCACTCCTGCACGGCACGATGCACGAGCTCGGATATCGCCTGCTCATCGTCGGGTGCAATGCCGTAGAACACGGGCTCGGCTCCCGCATCGAGTGCCTCGGCCATCAACGCCGAGGAGTTGGAATCGCGGATCTGACCGCGCGCCGGTACCTTGCTCGGTGCGACCAGTTCCGTGCCCAGCGAGATGATGCCCACGCGTGGGGCGGCGTGCACCTTCACGCTCGCGTATCCGGCGCTTGCCAGCAAGCCGGCGCCGGCCGGAGCCACGACCTCGCCGGCGTGCATCACAACATCGCCGGCATGGGCCTCCTCGGCGGCAGAGCGAACGTTCTCCCCTACCTTGGCAGGCGCCGAGAAGCGAACGTGCGAGCCCTCGTTGCCGTCACCGTCGAGCACATCGACAATCTCGTATTTCACCACGGCATCGGCGCCCTCGGGCACCGGCGCACCCGTCATGATGCGGACCGCCTCGCACGCGCCGATAGCGCCCTCAAACACATGGCCCGCGGCCTCGTGTCCGATAACGTCGAGCGTCACCGGCGCCTCGCCAGATGCCTGCGCCAAGTCCGCCGAGCGCACGGCATATCCGTCCATAGCGCTGTTGGCAAACGGCGAGATGTCGATATCGGCCACCGCGTCCTCGGCCAAGGGAAAACCAGCCGCCTGCCACACGGGAATCTCGACGAGATCGGTCGGAGCAACGTGCGACAAAACAATCGACTGCGCGTCCTCCAGCGGAATGAGCTTCTCTGCCATATGCACCTCTTAATGCCACGGCGCACAACAGGGGCGCCGATTCTTTATGCTTGTCTCAGTATAATCCCCCGACGCACGACCGCGACTCGGCCTGTACCCGCAAATACACCTGTCGGTTGCAGGCCGCGAAACAGAATGGAAACCAACCCACCGGCTCGTCGCGCTTGCCGCGTTTTATAATGCTTGCGTTGCAACCTAAAAGAGGAATAAATGGCTCATAACAACAAACCCGAAAGCGCAAACGAAGCGCAGGATCATTCCCAGCCGCTCGACGATGGCGGCCTTTTCTCCCTTAGCGACGTCATCATGGCCGGCAGGCGTCAACTCACCCGCTCCGAGCAGCTCTTGGCCGCCGACACACGCCGCAACGCCCGCAACCTGTTTGCAAGCGCCAAACTGCTCGCGCTCGTCGTCATCGTCTCGCTCGCCATGGGTGTTGCCGCTTGGGCATTTTTGGCCTCGCTGAATATCGCGACCGATTATCGCGAGCACCACGTGTGGATTTACGCGTTGCTTCCCGTTGTGGGCGTTGCCACCGCATGGGTGTACAAAAACCACGGCCTTGCCGCCAAACGAGGTAACAATCTGGTCATCGACTCCGCCCTGGGCACACGCCTTATCCATATGCGCATGGCCGTCCTCACCTTCGTCTGCTCCACGCTCACGCACCTCACCGGCGGATCGGCCGGTCGCGAGGGGGCTGCGGTGCAGATTGGCGGCACCATCGCCAGCAACATCTCGAGCCTCGCCCACCTCAAAAAGCATGACCACCACGACCTCATGCTCGCCGGCATCTCGTCGGCCTTTGGCGCCGTATTCGGTTCGCCCCTTGCCGGAGCTTTCTTTGGCATGGAGATGTGCTTTATCGGCAAGATCGACTACACCGCGGGCATCTACTGCCTGGTCGCCTCGTTTACCGGCTACTTTACGTCGCTTGCCTTGGGAACCGAGTACGAGGCGAATGTTATCGCCAGCGTTCCCAACATGACACCACGGACGGTTGTCATCGTAGTCATCAGCGCCATCATCTTTGGTCTCACCGCACGTCTCTTTGCCTGGTCGGTTCGTACCGTCAAGAGCCTGTACGGCCGCTTTATCACCAACTACATTGCTCGCGCACTCGTGGGCGCGCTCGTGGTGCTCGCGGTCTACGCGATGCTCGACGCCTGGAAGTATGCCGGCCTTGCCACCTGGCTCTCGGGCGCCGGGTTCGCCGGTAACACGACCCTTGCCGACGCAGCCATCAAGCTCGTGGTGACGGCGCTCACCCTGGGCGCCGGCTTCCAAGGAGGCGAGGTCACACCCCTGTTTGGCATCGGTGCGGCGCTCGGCGGTTGGATCGGTTGCCTCGTCGGAATCGACCCCAGCTTTCTGGCGGCGCTGGGCATGCTCGGCGTGTTCTGCGCCGGCCTTAACGTACCCATCACCACCTGTATGATGGCCATCGACCTGTTCCACGGCACGGCTGCCGGGTTCTTTGTCATCGTGGCGTTTATCAGCTATCTCGTCGGCGGCCACCGCGGCGTATATCCCGCCCAGCGCATTGTCTCGCCTAAACGCCGTTCGCTTATTGTGGATGAGGGCGGTACGGTAGCGGATGCTATCGAGCGCCACAACGACCTGATAGAGTAGACGTAAGTATTCGCCGTGCAGCCACAATCGGGGACAATTCGACCTGAGCGCGACCGCACCGTCACGTCATACGCCGGGAGTCGCCCCATGCACGCAACTGATTTTGGTCGCACGCTCATCATCGCCAACCCAGCCGCCCAATCGGGTGCGGCGCGCGAAGTTGCCGAGCGCCTGCAGCGCTTTTTGGACATGACCGCGCGCTCATCCCAGTTTGATCTGGTGCTGACCGAGCGCATGGGACAAGCCAAGGAACTTGCCGCACGGGCCCAGGGCTACCGCACGGTTATCGCACTCGGCGGCGACGGCGTGATCCACGAGGTCGTCAATGGCTTGATGGCGCCAGAAGAAACGGTTCGACCGGCGCTTGCCGTCCTGCCCGTAGGCTCCGGCAATGATTTTGCCCAGACCCTCGGTATCGACGATTTCTCCGGCAAGGATTTTGCCGCGCTGCTCACCTGCGAGCTGCAGCGTCAGGATATCGGACGCATTCGCTCATGGAACCCCGCAAGCGGCAGAGGCGAGGCGACCGTCGAGTACTACGACCAGACGCTTTCGGTCGGTATCGATGCCGCCATCGGCCTGGGCAC
>CATZKS010000112.1 GCA_958421035.1 uncultured Collinsella sp.
CGCCGGGCCGACTCACTTCGGATCGGGCGCTACACCAACTTTCTCGACATTACCGACGGAGTGAAGCGAATCATCGACATCACGACGGAGAGCAATGATCCGTTTTCCTCCGCCCAAAGGGATCATTAGGCGGTAGCGCGGCCTAGCCAGTTGCCGCTGTGGTGGTAGATGGTGAACATCGCGGCCGTAATGAGCCAGGTTACGGGGTAGACCAGCAGTAGATGCTCAAGCGACGGATCGAACGGCATGATCGCAAACACCCAGATCACCCTGAGCACGACAGTGCCAAAAATCGTGAGCAGCATGGGCTGCAAGCTCACGCCGGCACCGCGAATGGAACCCGACGCGTTTTCGATAATCGAGAAGATCGCGTAGAACGGCGCGATGAAATGAAGAATCGTCGTGGTGTACGCCGAAATCGAAGCATCGTCGACAAACAAACACGACAGCGGACCCGAGAACACCAGGAGCACGGCAGACAGGCCACCAATGAGCAAAAACGAAAGCACGAGCGACGTGTGATATCCCTTGCGCATGCGCTCGTAATTGCGCGCGCCAAAGTTTTGCGCCGAGAACGTAGTGATCGATACGCCGAGCGCCTCGGTCACCATCCAGATAATGCCATCCAGGCGCCCAGATAGACCCCAAGCAGTCGTGACATCGGCGCCAAACGAATTAACCGACACCTGGATCAGCACGTTCGAGATCGAATAGGCAGCCGATTGAAAACCGAGTGGCAGACCACACGAGATCATACTCTTGCAAATACCGCGATCGATGCCGAGCTTAGACAGCGAAAGACGCCATGCGCCCGGAGCGCGCATCATGCGCAACACGATCATCGTTGCATTGGAGCAAATGGTCAGCGCCACTGCGATGCCGCAGCCCAGCGCCTCCATATGCAACACGGCGACAAAAATGATATCCAGCACGACGTTAACCAGGCAGCCAGAGGCAATGATCACGGCGGGCCCGCGCGTGTCGCCCACGGCACGCAGCAGTGCGGTTCCCATATTAAGCAGCAGTGCCGCAACCATCGAGGCAAAATAACAGCGAGCATAGGCCACGCCCTCGGCCAATAGTTCATGGGGCGTGTTCATAAGCACCAGCATGGGCTCAACGAATACTATGCCAAGAATCGAGAAAACAATACCGCCCACCAGCGCGAGCGTCATGGCGGTATGGACCGAACGACTCAGTCGCTCATCATCGTGCTGGCCAAAATACTGACCGGTAATGACCGCGCAGCCGGCGCCGACGCCAACGCAAAAGCCAATGCAAAGCTCGGTGAGCACCATCGTGGCCTGAATGCCACCCAGCGCGAGCTTGCCGCCAAACTGACCGACGATATAGGTGCCGATAAGCGTGTAGGCCTGCTGAAAAAACGAACTAAAGAAGATGGGAACGCACAGCGACAGCAATTGCTGCCAAATGACACCTTGCGTTACATCGATAGCCGTAGATTTCTTAGCCACACGCCCTCCCCACACGCATACGTCAAACAGCAAAACAGCAATTTAAAACCAAAGCCAAAACCAGCTTAGCACCGACTGGCAGCGACCGAAACACCCCGAATTAGAGCACGGTGCGGAATAACTGCCTAGTGATACAAACCCGGCTGGTAGTGATACTCATTGCTCACGTGCGGGCATAGCTGCCAAAAGGCGACGGCGCTCGCCGCGGCCACGTTGAGCGAATCGACCCCGTGCGCCATCGGAATGCGCACCGCGTGGTCACAGCCGGCAATGGTCTTGGCGCCCAAGCCGGCACCCTCGGTGCCCATAAAAATCGCCAAGCGATCAATCTTCTGCAGTACAGGATCATCAAGCGAAACAGAGTCGTCCGTCAACGCCATAGCGGCACACGAAAAACCGGCGTCGTGCAACGCGCTCAGACCATCATGCGGCCACACACGAGCCTCGCTGCCAATGCGCGTCCACGGCACCTGAAACACGGTGCCCATGCTCACGCGGGCCGAGCGACGGTACAGCGGGTCGCAGCACGTCGGGCTGACCAAAATACCGTCAACGTTCAATGCGGCAGCCGAGCGGAAAATCGCGCCGACATTGGTGTGATCGACAATACCCTCAAGCACGCACACGCGCACCGGACGATCCCCCGCCACCTCGACGACGCCGCCCAAGAACTCATTAACCGGAATCTGACGCGGCCGACGGAACGCCGCGAGCGCGCCGCGCGTCACGTTAAAGCCCGTCAACTGCTCCATGAGCTCCATGGAGGCCACGAACACAGGAACCGGATCCGCGCCCTCGCGCACAACCAGGCGCTCAAAAAGCGGCATCATCTGGTCGAGCCAACGTTCGCCCAAAAGAAAGCTCACCGGCTCATATCCGGCGCGAACCGCACGCTCGATAACCTTGGCGCTCTCGGCGATAAAGATGCCCTTTTGCGGCTCCAACACGCAGCGAAGCTCGCGCTCGGTCAGTCGCACATAGGCATCGAGCCGCTCGTCCTCGAGCGAATCAATTCGCAGAACCTCAACGGCATCAGTCATAGCAGCCAGCCCGCACCTTTCTTTGCAGCACCTATACAAATATCGGGGCAACGCCATGCGCCGCCCCGTCATTCATTTCAACCCGATAATACCGAAGGGATAATCGGTTTTACGCCTCGATGCGACGATACGTCACGAACTCATAATCGACGCCCTCGTCACCCTCACCGGCGGCAATCGTCGCGACCCCGCTACGCTGCGCAATCTCCCACGCAGGATCGGCTTCCAAATCGGGAAAGTACGTATCCACGACATGGACGCAGTGGTTATGCGTGACCTCGGCCTCGACGCAATACGGCAAAAACTGCCGATAGACATCGCCGCCACCGATCACCCAGGCAACGGGCTCATCGGCAACCGCGGCGAGCGCCTCGTCGATACTATGCACCACGTCGACGCCCTCGGGGGCAAAGCTCTCGTCGCGGGTGAGCACGATATTGCGGCGGTTCTTGAGCGGACGCCCGCCGGGAAAACTCAGCAGGGTCTTGCGCCCCATAATAACGGGGCAACCTTTGGTGCACGCCACAAAATGGCGCATGTCGGCGCGATTGGACACAACCATATCGCCCTCGCAGCCAATGCCCCAGTCTTCACACACAGCGACGATGGCAGAAAGCTTACACGTCATGCCCACCACCTACACCGCGATGGGAATGTTCTTGACCTGCGGGCCGTGCTCATAGCCCTCGACGATCAGGTCATCAGTCGTAAACGCGTAAAAATCATGCACATCGGGGTTAAGCGTTACCTTGGGCGCCGCAAACTGCGGACGCTCGATAAGTTCGCGGACGATATCGACGTGACGGTCGTAAATGTGAGCATCGGCGATCACGTGCAGCAGCTCGCCGGGAATCATATCGACCGACTGCGCAACCATCATCAGCAAGATGGCGTACTGGCACACATTCCAGTTGTTCGCGGCCAAAATGTCCTGGCTGCGCTGGTTGAGAATCATGTTAAGTGTGGGCTTATCGTCCTGCGGACGCTGCGTGACGTTATAGGTCACGCTGTACGCGCACGGGTACAGGTGCATCTCGGACAGGTCGCTAAACACATAGGTGTTCGTCATAATGCGGCGGCTGTACGGCGTGTGCTTAAGATCGTACAGTACTCGGTCCATCTGGTCGAAATCGCCCTCGGCATAATGGCTCTTCTGGCCAATCTGGTACCCGTAGGCCTTGCCGATGGAGCCGGTCTCGTCGGCCCACTCATCCCAAATATGGCTGTTGAGGTCATGGACGTTATTGGACTTCTTTTGATAGATCCACAAAATCTCTTCCATCGCAGACTTAAGCGCCGTGCGGCGCAGGGTGAGCGCAGGGAACTCCTCGCGCAGGTCGTAGCGCGCCGTAACGCCAAAGTTTTTAATGGTATAGGCAGGAGTGCCGTCCTCCCACACCGGACGGACCTTTTGGCCCTCGGTGGTGGTGCCATGGTCCAGAATGTCGCGGCACATGGATACAAACTGTTGATCAGCTTTGCTCATTGACCCTCCTGTCAGTCGCCTACAAGCGAGATTCATTGTAGCCCAGGCGCACGCGGCCCCACAGCCCAAACATAAACCCTCATTTTCTGACATATGCCAGAAATTCCTTGCGCAAATCCGCACGTTCGCTATTCTATTGTTGACATATGTCAGATTTGGAGAGTGTATGGCAGGAAGACGAGAAAAATTACGCCGCGTTGGGATCATCCCCGAATACCGCGGCTTTACTCCCGACGGCCTTGCCAGTGGAGACGCCATCGACATGACGATCGACGAACTCGAGGTGCTGCGCCTGTGCGACCTGGAAGGCCTTAACCAAGAGGCAGTCGCACAGCAGATGGGCATCGCGCGCGCCACGGTGGCGGCTATTTGCAGCCGAGCACATCGTAAGGTGGCAAACGCGCTGGTCAACGGGCGAGCGCTCAGTATCGAGGGCGGCAATATCGCATACTCCCCCATCACCACGACAACGGCCGCATGGCCAGCAAAGGAGGTCAGCACCATGAGGGTGGCAACGACGTACGACAACGGCAACATCTTTATGCACTTTGGCCGCAGCGAACAGTTCAAGATCTACGACATCCAGGATGGCAAGGTGCTCAACGAGCAGGTCGTAGGCACCGGCGGCACCGGTCACGGCGCATTGGTGGGCCTGCTTACCAACGGTGGCGTTGACACGCTCATCTGCGGCGGTATCGGCGGAGGCGCCATCAACGCGCTCACCCAGGCCGGCATCACGGTCTATGCGGGCGCCCAGGGCAGCTGCGATGCCTGCGTCGAGGCCCTCATTGCCGGCACGCTCGCGCAGACCGGCGAGGCCACCTGCGGCTGCCATGTCCACGACCACGAGCACACCCATGAGCATGGCGAGTCCTGCGGCTGCCACGGCCATCACGACCACGACGGACATGAGGGCTGCAGCTGCCACTAGCGGCAAGCACCTCGACGTCAACACGCTTCCGCGCGTGCGACAACCTGCGAACAAACGGCGTAGGCCGCCTGGAGTACCATCCAGGCGGCCTACGCCATACACGACTCAACCAGTCGTTACTTCTTATTGCGCATCTGCGCTTCCATCTGGCGCAGCAGCTCCATATCGGACTTGGGGCCGCCCGTACCCAGGCCGCCCATGCCGCCCAGACCCATAGCGTCCAGGCCAGGGATATTGGGCATGCGCATCTTCTTGCCCTTCTTACCCTTTTTGCCCTTCTTGCCGCCGGCCTGCGCCTGATTGGCCATCGTGCGCATACGGCCCATCATCTTGTTCATCTCGCCCCACTGCTTCATAAGGCTGTTGACCTCGGTGGGGGTTACGCCGGCTCCCTTGGCAATACGGGCGCGGCGCTGGCCGTTGATGATGGAGGGACGCAGGCGCTCTTCCTTGGTCATCGACATGATGATGGCCTCGTTCTTATCGAAGATCCCCTCGTCCAGGTTGCCGCCCATCTGGTTGAGCGCACGCTGACCACCGGGGAGCATGCCCAGGATACCCTTCATGCCGCCCATCTTCTTGACGGCTTTCATCTGGTCGAGCATATCGTTCATGGTGAAGCCCTCGCGCAGCATACGCTCGGCAGCCTCAAGCTGCTCTGCATCGGCTGCCTCCTGGGCCTTCTCGATAATGCCGACGACGTCGCCCATGCCTAAGATGCGCTTGGCCATGCGATCGGGATAGAACGGCTCAAGCGAATCGGGTTTCTCGCCCATGCTCACAAACTTGATGGGCTTGCCGGTCACCTGGCGCACGGAAAGCGCGCCGCCGCCACGGGCATCGCCATCGAGCTTGGAGATAATCACGCCGTCAAAGTCGGTGCGCTCGGCAAACGTCGAGACCACGTTGACGATATCCTGGCCGGTCATGGCATCGACGACCATCAGCACCTGATCGGGCTTGACGGCCTTCTTGATATCCACGGCCTCCTGCATCATCTGCTCGTCGATCTGAAGACGACCGGCGGTATCGACGATGACTACATCGCGCAGGTGGTCGACTGCCTCCTGGATGGCACCCTTGGCGATATCGACCGGGTGCTCGCCGTCGCCGCGGAAGACCGGCACGCCGATCTCTCCACCGAGTGTGGCCAGCTGGTCGGCAGCGGCGGGACGGTAGACGTCGCACGCGGCGAGCAACGGCGAGCGGCCCTGCTTCTTGAGCTGGTAGGCCAGCTTTACGGCCGCCGTGGTCTTACCGGAGCCCTGCAGGCCCACGAGCATGATGACGTTGGGAATGCGGTTGCTAAAGACGAGCTTGCTCTCGGTGGAGCCGAGCATCTCGGTGAGCTCGTCGAGCACGATCTTGACGACGTTTTGCGCCGGCGACAGTGACTCCATGACCTCGGCGGTCATGCAGCGCTCCTTGGTCTTGGCGACGAACTCCTTGACGACCTTGAAGTTGACGTCGGCCTCGAGCAGCGCCATGCGAATGTCGCGCATGGCCGAGGTAATGTCGGCCTCGGTCAGCTTACCCT